>JAJFFI010000511.1 GCA_021776755.1 Alphaproteobacteria bacterium
GCGCCACGCGACCTCGAAACTGCCCGACGGCGACCTCACCGATATCCGCACCCTTGGTTTCCGCGGCGAAGCCCTGCCCTCGATCGGCGCGGTCGCGCGGCTCCGCATCACCAGCCGGGCGGAAAGCGCAGACGAGGCCTGGACCCTGCGCATCGAGGGCGGCGTGGTCGACGGCCCGGCTCCTGCCGCACTTGCCATTGGCACACGGGTCGAAGTGCGGGATCTCTTTTATGCGACGCCGGCACGCCTGAAATTCCTGAAAAGCGAGCGCGCCGAGAGCGGGCAATCGCTCGACACCGTGCGCCGCCTCGCGATGGCGCACCCGGGGACCGCCTTCACCGTCACCTCGAATGGGCGGACGTCATTCCGCGCCGATCCGGCGGTGGCCGGACTTGCGGACGCCGATCCGCGGCTTGAACGCCTGGCGGCGATCCTGGGGCGGGAGCTCTCGGAAAACGCGATCGAGATCGATGCCGAGCGCGAGGGCATCCGGCTGACGGGCTTTGCCGGGCTGCCGACCTACAACCGCGGAAACGCGATGCAGCAATACCTGTTCGTCAACGGACGCCCGGTCCGGGACAAGCTGTTGAACGGCGCGTTGCGCGGCGCGTATCAGGATTTCCTCGCCCGCGACCGGCATCCGGTGGCGGCACTGTTTCTGGATATCGCACCGGGCGACGTCGATGTGAACGTGCATCCAGCCAAGACCGAGGTGCGGTTTCGCGACGCCGGGCTGGTGCGCGGCCTGATTGTCGGCGCGCTCCGACATGCGCTCGCCGAAGCCGGGCACCGCGCCTCGACGACGGTGGCGGGTGCGGCCATGGGCGCATTTCAGCCCGGGAGTTCCGGGGCGCCGGGGTTGCCCTACGCCGCCTCGAGCGGGCGATATTCCGGTGGCCTGGCCGAGCGGGGGGCAGCCTATGCCGCCGCGTTTGCGCCGGCCGGCTTGCCCGACATGGAAACCGGGTCGGTGCCGGCGGGCGCGATGGAGCCGGCATCCGTCGAGGCTCTGCGCGCGCATCCGCTGGGGATCGCCCGGGCACAGTTGCACGAAACCTACATCGTGGCCCAGACCGCCGACGGCATCGTCATCGTCGACCAGCACGCAGCCCACGAGCGCCTCGTCTATGAACGCATGAAGGCCGCGCTTGCCGAAAGGGGCGTCACGCGGCAGGGGCTGCTGGTGCCCGAAGTCGTCGAGCTTGATGGCGACGGCGCCGCCCGCGTTCTCGAGCGCACGGACGAACTTGGCGAACTGGGGCTGGTGATCGAACCGTTCGGCGAGGGCGCACTCGTCGTGCGCGAGGTGCCGGCGATGCTGGGCGAGGTCGATGCCGCCGGGCTGATCCGGGATCTGGCCGACGAGATCGCCGACCTCGGCCAGGCGCTGAAGCTGAAAGAACGGCTCGAGGAAGTGTGCTCCTCGATGGCGTGCCATGGCTCGATCCGGGCCGGGCGCCGGCTGTCGCCCGATGAAATGAACGCCATCCTCCGCCAAATGGAAGCCACTCCTCATTCGGGCCAGTGCAACCATGGCCGGCCCACCTATGTCGAATTACAACTCTCCGATATCGAAAAGCTGTTCGGTCGCCGCTGATTTTGCGGTATTGAATGGGGTGGGGGGAGTAATGGACGAAGTAGACCGCAAACCGGTCCCTACCCGGATTCACGAGGTGGGCAAGGATGTCGTTGAGGCAGCGTTCCGCGTTCATGCCGAACTCGGACACGGTCTTCTGCCGCGCGTCTATGACACCTGCCTCACCCATGAATTGCGCGAACGCGGGCTTGCCGTGCGCCGGCAAATCCCGGTGCCGGTCGTGTACCGCGAGATCGAACTTCAAACCGGGCTGCAACTCGACATGCTGGTGGGCGAATGCGTGATCGTGCAGATCAAGGTTGGCGAGCGCCTGCATCCGCTCTACGAGGCCGAATTGCGAACCTTCCTCAAACTCACCGGATACAAGCTCGGCTATCTCGTGAACTTCGGCGACCCGATCATCAAGAACGGCATCCGGCTGCTGGCGCTCTGAAACCGGTGGCAGTCAGCACATGATGGCCAACCGCGGCGCGATGGCCGCGCTCTTGCTCGTCGTCTATGTCGACATGGCGGGCTTCGGCATCATCATTCCGTTCCTGCCATTCTGGGCCGAGGAATTCGGCGCGGCACCCGACACGGTGACCTACCTCGTCGCGACCTTCTCGCTGATGCAGTTCGTTTTCGCGCCGTTCTGGGGCGGGCTCTCCGACCGGATCGGCCGGAAGCCGATCCTTGTTGTCAGCCTCGCCGGCTCGATCCTGTCTTTCCTCTGGTTGGGGTTTGCCGAGGCGCTCTGGATGCTGTTCGCCGGGCGCCTGACCGCGGGCGCGATGAGCGCGAACATCGTCGTGGCCCAGGCTTACATCGCCGATGTGACGCCGTCCGAACACCGGGCGCGCGGGATGGGACTGCTGGGCGCCGCACTCGGCATGGGGTTCATTACCGGGCCCGCCATTGGCGGACTGCTCGCGGGCGCGGACCCGGGGATGCCGGACTTCCGCACGCCGATGTTCGTGGGCGCAGGCGTCTCGGCGCTGGCGATGGTCTTGTGTTTCGTCTTCCTGCGCGAACCGCCCCGCACCAGGCCCCGCCCGCAGATCAGCATGACCGCGGCGGCCCGGCTGCGCGCGCTCGCCGCCATCACCCGGCGCCCGGCCGTGGCACTCCCGATCCTGATCCTCGCGATGACGGGCTTTGCCATGAGCGGGCTCGAGTCGACCTTCGCGCTCTGGGCTGAGCGGCAGTTGCTGTGGGGACCGCGGGACATGGGGTTTTTCCTCGCCTATATCGGCGTCTGCATGGCCGTCGTG
>JAJFFI010000512.1 GCA_021776755.1 Alphaproteobacteria bacterium
CCGCGCCGACGAACTCGAGCACCGCGACACGGCGCTCGAACACGACGCCGAGGCTGCACCCGGCTACGAGGGCCTGACCACCGCCATCAAGGGCGCCTCGCGGCTCGCGATCTGGCTTTCGACGCGAATATAGTGCCGACGGAACGCCCATGACCGATCCCGCCGCCAATCCCGCTGCCGGACCGCAAAAGCCCAAACTGACGATCCCCGATCTCGCGGCGAAGAAGGCCGCGGGCGAGCGGCTATCCATGGTCGCGGTCGGCGAAACCATGTCGGCCGCCTGGGCCGAACGCGCGGGGATCGACATCATCGGGGTCGGCGACAGTCTCGGCATGACGCTTTACGGGCATGACAACACCCTGCCGATGACCGTGGATCAGATGATCGCCCACACCCGGGCCGTACGCCGCGGCGCGCCCAACACGTTCTGCTTTGTCTCGATGCCCTATGGCTCGTACGCAACCAAGGACATCGCCGTCGTCAACGCCGTACGCATGATGAAGGAAAGCGGCGCCGAGGCGGTGAAGCTGCAGGGCGGGCGCGAGATGTTCGACATCATCAAGGCAGTCGCCGACGCGGGCGTCCCGGTGATGAGCCATGTCGGACTGCTGCCCCACTACGTGCACCGCCACGGCGGCTTCAAGATGCAGGGGCGCACCGCCGAGGATGCACTCAGGATCATCGACAACGCCCGCGCCATCGAGGAGGCCGGCGCCATCGGCCTCGAGATCGAGGCGCTGCCCTACGAGGTGGGCAAGGCCGTGGACGAAGCCGTCAGCATCTTCACGTTTTCCATCGGCGCGGGGGCCGCCGGCACCTGTCAGTTGTTGAACGGCTACGATCTGATCGGCGCCTTCGACACCTTCAAGCCGAAGTTCGCCAAGCGCTACGGCAACATCGCCGAAATCGCGACCAAAGCCTTTGCCGACTACGCCGACGACGTGCGCTCCGGCGCCTTTCCGGACGCCGACCACAGCTACAAAATGAAACCGGCGGAGGCCAAAAAATTCGCGGCCCTCCTGCGCAATGGAGACACTGACACAGACTCCAGCCAGTAATTATTATGTATTCATGCCGGGTTTACTGGGCTTTATTTCGCTTAACTTCGTAGTTAACCTTTGATTAACCATTAATTGACTAAAGTGCCCCATATCAACTTCTAGGGACTGGGGCGATAACAATGCAAACCAACGGCCAGAGCGTATCCGAAGGTCTGTCCTTCGACTCCCTGTTTGAACCGATCATCGAGATTCCTACCGATTCTGACTTCTATCTCGACGAGTACGAAGCGGTCGAGGTGCTGCGCGACGACGACGAGGTCATCACCGCGCATTACATGGTGGTCTCGGTTTCCTGAGCATTTTGCCGAACGACCCGGCCTGCGGGGTCCTTCGGCAACCGAAGGCTCCGTGGGCCCCCCTCTCTTTTTTACGTACGCCTGCCCGCCGGATTGCCACCGCGGTTAAGTCCTGATTAACGGGACTGCGATATCCTGCATTTGACACAAATGCGGGGAAGGTATGCGTGTCCCAGTACACTGACCAATCTGCCGGCGGAGAAGATATCTCCTTTGCGGCCTTGTTCGACGGCCCGATCCTCGATCTCGGGGGCGGTGGCGTCGAGCCGCTTGGCGAGCGCGTGGACGAGTTGATCGACACGCAACAGATCCGCGACGGCGCCGTGATTGCGGCAAATTACTCCGTGCTGTCGGTCGACTAGCGCAGGTCCGCGCAACCCTCAGGTCGTTTCCAGCTCCGAATCCCAGTAAAGAAAATCCCGCCAGCTTTCGTGAAGATAGTTTGGCGGGAAGCCTCGGCCGTTCTCGTGAAGCTGATGCGTGTTTGGACGCGCGGGCCGCACCCTCGGCGGCATGCCGCATTCCTGGGGCAGCTTCTTGCCCTTGCGTAGATTGCACGGCGCGCAGGCCGCAACAACGTTATCCCAGTTGGTGCGCCCGCCCCGCGAGCGCGGAATGACATGATCGAAGGTCAGGTCCTCGGCCGGCAGTGCCGACAGGCAATACTGGCACTCGAAGCGGTCGCGCAGGAAGACGTTGAACCGGGTGAAGGCCGGGCGTCGGCCCGCGTGTACGTATTCCTTCAGCGAGATCACGCTGGGCAGCCGCATCTCGACGCTCGGCGAATGTACCCGGGTATCGTATTCGGAGACGATGTTCACGCGTTCAAGGAATACCGCCTTGATGGCGTCCTGCCAGGACCAGAGCGACAACGGGAAATAGCTTAGCGGGCGGAAGTCCGCGTTAAGAACCAGGGCCGGGGAATTGTCCGGGGGCGGGTTCATCTGATCGTCCGGGTCTCGCTCCTGAATGCAGCGCAGCGATCTGCCACGCGGCGATGCAACGCCATCTAAATACCCCGCAACCCGGAAATTGCCAACCAGTCTGTGAGCCACTCTGTTGAAAACCCGGTGGATAACTCTCCTCGGACTGCCCCCGGAGCGCACGAATCTGCGGAATTGCCGCGACGCGTCAGGCAGCCCGCGAGTCGATTGGTAGTGACTGGCGGTTACAGGCCTTGCCAACAGGCTGGTGGACAAATGAAACGGAAGCATTTGCCGAATTTATCGGTATCTCCATGGAGTAACGGCACATTCGCGTCTCCCTGACGTGATGCTCTCAAAGCAGATCCAGAGATCAACTTGCGGCGCCGGAATGTTTTAGATTTCCGTTACTTGACGAACATTTACCTGCACGCCGCGCTGCATTGAAATGTCCGGCAGGACCGACATCGAGGCTGCCATGACGCACCGGACTTCAACGCATCTCCCGATCCTCGCGGCAGCGCTCGCAGCCGGGTTTCTGGCCGCGCCGCCGGCCGCCCTGGCCGGGTCCCCGGAAGCGTCTTCCGCAGCGCTGAAGGCCAAAGACACCGGCACATCCGCGCCGTCCGCCTGCAGGGCTGCACAATTCCCGTTCGCCCATTGCGCTGAAACCGGGCGCAATTTCCACGCGGTCCTGATCGCGGTGCCCGGCCGCCACGGCAGCTGCAAAACCGATTTCGCGCGCCGCCGCGCCTAGATCCGCGCGGCCCTGCCGGCCCCCCGCGCCTTCGATCTCGATTGTCTTGCCTATGACCCGGCAACAACCGGTTTCGAGACGGCAGCCACGGCCCTGATCGCGCAGATCGGCGCGCTGCAGGAGCTCGGCTATCGGGAGGTCGCGATTGCGGCGCATGGAACAGGCGGCATTGTCGCGCTCACGGCCCTGACCCGGGCGCTGGAGACCGGCGCGCTCGACGGCGTGCGGATCGCGTCGATGCATCTCTGGGCCACGCCGATGGAGAGATTGAAGCCCGGCGCCGAAAAACACCGGCTGCTGACAACAACGCTGCCGGCGGGTGCGCTTGCGGCACTTTCCGGCGACTCCCCGCTTGCCGAGCTGAAATCGCAACTCGCGGCCCGGGCGAACGATCCGCGGATGCCGAAGATCACCTGGCAGACCGGCCGCCCGGCCGATCCGTTCGCGCGCCCGGTCTCCAGGCAGGCGGCGCGCGACGCAGGCTGGCTCCGGCCCGGCGACGCGCTCCATACCGGAATCCGGATGTCCGCCTTCCTGCGCGGCGGCCGCATCGCCCGCAACACGGGTGGCTTCATCGCGGCCTGGCCAAAACCTCTCTTTGCCAGCATCGCCTTCGACAGCATGGCCTTCGCGCCACGCCTCGACGAGGCGTTTCCCGCCGAGCCCCCGGTGCAAACCCTTCGTACGATCCGCCGCCAGATGCTGGTCGCAAAGGCCCTGGGCGACGCCGGCCGCGAGGATTTCATCGCGACCTACGAACAGCACCTGCCGTTTCTTGCGCGCCTGTTCCGCGACCGCATGCGGCGGAGCGCCAAGGTCGACGCGGTCAT
>JAJFFI010000513.1 GCA_021776755.1 Alphaproteobacteria bacterium
CGCGCTGCTGATCGTCGAAGCGACAGATCCTGCATCGTATATTGATTTCCGGCATTTCTGCGACACGACTGGTCACACGCTTGAAGAGTGGCAAGAAGTCGACGGCGTGTACATCTACCGTATCCGCAAGATGGCCTGACAGCTATTCCGCCGCGGCGGTCGCATCTTCCGCACTGCGATGAACCGCGCCGGGACCGTCGGCGTAGCTGACGTCCTTGGCATATACCGGCTCGCGGCATTCATGACAGACCGCGATTGGCGAGAAAGTCTTCTGACAGACCCGATGCATGAGTTCGACGGGTTTGCCCTTCCCTTCGTCGAGCCAGGTATCGCCCCAGCGCATGAGCGCAATCAGGCTTGGATACAGGGCCAGCCCCTTGTCAGTCACCCGGTACTCGTACCGCTGCGGCCGGTTCTGATATAGCCGGCGCTCGAGAATACCGTTTGTGGTGAGCGCCCGCAGCCTGTCGGTCAGAATGTTGCGGGCGATGCCCAGATTGGCCTGTATTTCATCGAACCGGTGCGCGCCGAAGAAGGCCTCGCGGATCACACCGATGGTCCAGGGGTCGCCAATGATCTTGAGGGTACGCGCCACCGAACACGCACGCACTGCTTCATAGCTGTCCGGGTTGGAAGACCGGCGGCGGCGCTTCTGAGGCCGCGGCGACCGCCCTGCCCCGGGGCCGTCGCGGAACTTCACGACCCGCGCATTGATGTCTTCTTCGCATTCTGAACACACCATGTCGACCAGCAGCCGCTTGCCGCAGGTCTCATGCTTCAGGATTAGCGGCACCGCACCGTCGTCCGCGCACCAGTCGTCGCCCCAGCGGATCATCGCGAGCAGGCTCGGATAGAGATCTCTCGCCTTTTCGGTCAAGCGGTATTCATAGCGGTTGGGGCGCTCCTGATAGAGCACTTTTTCGAGCACCTCGTTCTGGACGAGGTCTTCCAGTCGGGACGACAACACATTGCGGGCGATGCCGAGGCTCTTCTGAATTTCATCGAACCGGCGCAGACCGAAAAAACACGCCCGCAACACCAGAAAAGCCCACGTATCGCCAACAATCGCGAGGGTCCGGGCGACGGAACTGTTTGGGAAACTGGGGACCTCGGGGGTATCGCGTGCCGCCATGGAGAACAGTGTACACAAATTAAGTTGCGGTATGAAACTTAGGTACATAGACTAAGTTGCATAAAGAAACTCACATAAGCCCACTGGATCGGCGATTTCCGCCCTGCCACCAGTGCGCCGCCTGGATTATGATGCGCAGGACGTCCAGCCAGTCGCCGCAAGTCCTGCCCATAGAAGAGGTTCCGATGAAATTCTACGACTGCAACACGGCACCAAGCCCGCGTCGGGTGCGGATATTCATTGCCGAAAAGGGGCTCGACATCGAGACCAAACAGGTCGATCTCCGCACCGGAGAGAATTTGAGTGACGCGTTCCGGGCGCTCAATCCCCATTGCACGGTGCCTGTCCTCGAACTCGATGACGGAACCACGCTTCTCGATTCCAACGCGATCTGCATCTATCTCGAGGAAACGCAACCCGACCCGAACTTGACGGGCAAGAACGCGAAGGAAAAAGCGATGATCGCAACCTGGCACCGCTGGGCCGAATGGAACGGCTTTACGCCGGTGGGCGACGTCCTGCGCAACACGGCCAAAGGCATGAAGGACCGGGCTATCACGGGCCCGCACAATTTCGCGCAGATTCCGGAGCTCGCCGAACGCGGCCGGGCGCGGATCGGGCACTTCTTCGACGAACTCGACGAACGCCTCGGCGACTGCGCGTACGTCGCCGGTGACCGCTTCACCATCGCCGATATCATGGCCATCGTGGCGGTCGATTTTGCCAAATGGGTGAAGGAAGAACCCGGCGAAAACCTCGGCAACCTCCGGCGCTGGCGCGAGACGCTCGCCGAACGGCCCGGCGTGGTGGATTAATCCGATGGCGGAGAAAGTCGACTACGCGAAAGACCGGGCAGCCCTTCTCGAAGATCTTGACGGGCTGCGCGCCGAAAAGGACCTCGCCCGGAAGGCCGGCTATCTGATCTTCGACAACCCGCCGATGAACACCATCAGCTTTCGCGCCAGGAGCCAGGTGCGGGCGCTGCTGGAAGCAATGGACGACGACCCCGATATACGCATCATCGTCATTCGCGGCGCGAACGGGCTCTACAGTTCCGGCGGAGATATTCCGGGTTTCCTCAAGGTCGACCGCGACCACATGGCCGACCTTGCGTTCAACGTGGCAACTCCCGAGCGATGCCGGAAGCCGGTGCTCGCGGCCATCGAGAAATTCGCAATGGGCGTTTCCCTCGAACTGGCGCTTGCCTGCGATTTCCGTATCGCAACCGAAAACTCGCAGCTTGCCCTGCCGGAGATCAATCTCGGGACGATCCCGGGCAGCGGTGGCACCCAGCGTATTGCCCGCATCGCGGGGCTTGGACGGGCCAAGGAAATGATCATGCGCGGGCGCCGCATCTCCGCGACCGAGGCACACGAATGGGGTCTGGTCTCCGAAGTCGTGCCTGACGGTGGCCTTGATGACGCGATCGATAAATGGGTCACCGATATGGCCGCCCGCCCCCAGGTTCCGCTTACGACGCTGAAATGGATCCTGAACCGGACCTACGACGGGTCGATGGCCGCGGGTCTCGAGCTCGAAGGGCAGGCTTTTGAAAAAATCCGACCGGGCCCTGAATTCGAGCACGGCATCGATGCATGTCTGGCAAAGATGAAACCCGACTTCTCGGACATGTAGACGACGATGCCACCCTGCACATGAATGACCGCTTCCCTCCACTGGGTTCCGATCAGGCCTACTTCGCCGCAATGCTGGCCCGATACCGCCAGGATCCCGGCGCGGTCGACCGGGGCTGGCGCGCCTATTTTGAGGGCATTGGCGAGTTGCCCGGAATTGCCGGTGCGGCGGCCGTCAACGGTCAACCCGGCCCGGGCGATGGCAAGGACGCGCAGGAAACGGCCCGCATCGCGGCCGGCGTCGCCTCCCTGATCCAGGCGTGGCGAACACGGGGCCATCTGGCCGCCGACTGGGACCCCCTTGGCCTGTCGAGTACCGGAACCCATCCGGACCTCAAGCCGAAGACCCACGGACTTCGGCCGCCCGATATGGATGTCGCGGTCACGGTGTTCCGAACGCAGGTGCCGGAAGAAACCACACCCGCGGATGTCCTCGATGAGCTTCGCGCGACCTATGCCGGCACGCTGTCGGCCGAGTTCATGCATCTCGACGATCCCGAGCCTCGCATCTGGATGCAGGACGCCCTGGAGACGGGGTTTGGCGCGCTGACCGCTGCACGCCGTCGCGCTGCCCTCGACCGCATCATTCATGTCGATGCCTTCGAGAACTTCATGCAGATCCGCTTCCCGGGCGCCAAACGCTTCGGCATGGAAGGCTCGGAATCGCAACTTCCGCTCGTTGAGCGTCTGCTCGAATGTGCCGTGGCCGACGGTGTCGACGAAGTGATTGTCGGCCCGATGCACCGGGGCCGCACGACGTTCATGGCATCGTTCATGGCAAAACCGCTGGCGGCGATCTTCTCCGAGTTTGCGGGCCAGCCCTGGTATCCGGACGATCCACGGATCGCCGGCGATGTGACCTACCACATGGGTCACGGTGGCGAGCGGTCTGTCGATGGCAAGACCGTCCGGCTCTGGATGGCCAGCCACCCGTCCCATGTCGAGGCCATCATCCCGGTTTCCCAAGGGGTCGTGCGCGCCCGCCAGACCCTGCGCGGCGCGGAAGGCGCGCGCCACACCCTTGGCCTGATGATGCACACCGACGCAGGCTTTGCTGGCCAGGGCGTGAGCTACGAAGCGCTCCAGCTCTCACGGCTTGCAGGCTATTCGACCGGTGGCAGCATCCACGTAATTGCCAACAACCAGGTCGGCTTCACCACACGCCCCGAGGACGCCCGGTCGTCTTCCTGGTGCAGCGATCCGGCCAAGCTGATCCAGGCGCCCGTTCTGCGGGTCAACGCCGATGACCCTGACGCCGCCGTCCGCGCCGCCGACATCGCCGTTGCGTTCAACCGGAAATTCGGCCGCGACATCCTGATCGATCTCGTTTGCTACCGGAGGCGAGGTCACAACGAGCTGGACGAACCGCGTTTCACCCAGCCCGAGGCTTATTCCGCGGTCGACGCGCTCGAGACCGTGCGCGAAATGTACACGCGGCGCCTCATCGAGGCCGGTGTCGTGACCCGGCACGACGTGGACACTATGGCGGCCGCACATCGCGCACGCTTCGATG
>JAJFFI010000514.1 GCA_021776755.1 Alphaproteobacteria bacterium
GCGGCCCGGATGCCGGCCAGATTGGCGGGGTTGTGCAGTGGCGCGAGCGGGATAAGGGACTCAATGGTTTCAATAACTTGATCGTCAATCCGCGCAGGCAAGTTGAACTTCGCGCCGCCATGCACGACCCGGTGACCGACCGCGCCGAACGCCGCGTCCTTCACGGCCTCGACGACCTCCTTCATCGCCGCCGCATGGTCGCGGCCCTTTTCGCCGATCCGCTCGACCTTGCCGGTGATGGCGGCAGCACCGGTCTCAGGATCCAGCACCTTGTACTTGATCGAGGACGAGCCGGCGTTGATGACGAGGATGTTCATGGGGCGGGGGTCTCCGGGAGGACAGCGGGAGCGATTCTGGCGGGATACTTATCAAAACGTATCATTTTCGGGTGCCGCAAGGGCAATGGATTCTGCGGGAAATGTTGACATATGTTGACATATTGAGGCCACGCGCGCGGCTGTGATTTCGGGCAAAACGTTAGCTTTTGTTAGCCTTTTGAGCGCCGGATTCTGTGGCGAAATGTCATCATTTGTCATCATTTTCCAACCCTCCGGTTGGGCATTTTCACAGGTCTACGATTTAGATTGCGACGCGCGCATTTCAAGGAAAAAAATCATATTCCGATCAAGGCCATTTTGTGCCGACATGACGTTTGGCTTGAAGTTGCGGCGCGCCGTTCCGATCTGGAAATGAGAGGCCCCCACATTCGGACACGGGAGACGATCCGCCGATGGACCCGCAAACGACGCTGACCCTTATTCCGCTGGCGCTGGGCGCCGCCTGGGCGAGTGGCATCAACCTTTATGCCGCGGTCGCCATGCTGGGCATCATGGGGGCGACCGGGACGGCGGTGCTGCCGCCCGAGCTCGAGGTGCTGGCGCACCCGGCGGTGATCGTGGCCGCGGGCTTCATGTACATGGTGGAGTTCTTCGCCGACAAGATCCCGGGTGTCGACTCGGGCTGGGACGCGATCCACACCTTCATCCGGGTACCGGCGGGCGCAATCCTGGCCGCGGGCGCGGTGTGGCACACGGACGAGCCGATCCTGATTGCCGCCGCCCTCATCACCGGCACGGCGGTCGCGGGCACGGCGCATGCGACCAAGTCCGGCACAAGGCTCCTGATCAACACCTCGCCCGAGCCGTTCTCTAACTGGACGGCGTCGGTCGCCGAGGACGTGAGCGTCGTGGGCATCGTGTGGCTCGCGGCGACGCACCCGTGGTGGTTCGCCGCGGCCTTCCTGGTGATCGTGCTGCTGACCGCCTGGCTGCTGCCGAAGGTGTGGCGGGGCGTGAAGTTCCTGTTCGCCAAAATCGCGTCGCTGTTCGGCGGCGAGAAACCGGTGCTGGAACGCGACCCGGACGGACTCGAGGCGGCCTACAAGGGCGTCGAGATCGCCGAGCCGCGGCGGTAAATTTTTTTCGGTATCTGCTCTCCACTGCCGGCCGTGATGACGGCATGGGGTGCGTCAGATCGCGAGACGGTGGGCGTGGAGCCGGTCGTAGTGCGGTTTCATGCGGCGGTAGACCTGTTTCACGCGCTCGGGGGCGTCGTTCAGTTCGACATATTTGCGGGGTTGGGGCTTGAGGCCGGTGGATCTGGCGAGGTTGGCGTGGAACGAGCCGCCGTCCCACCAGCTGTGCGCTGCGGGATCGCCGCC
Source organism: Alphaproteobacteria bacterium (assembly GCA_021776755.1). GTDB lineage: Bacteria > Pseudomonadota > Alphaproteobacteria > JAJFFI01 > JAJFFI01 > JAJFFI01. The sequence goes on from JAJFFI010000514.1 coordinate 1,661, forward strand.
CGCTTCCCAGGTCAGCGCCTCCGGGATGAACGGGATGCCGACCGCGTTGCAAAACGCCTCGGTCATTTCGTGCGGGCGTTCCAGCAGATCGTCGCTGTCGATCACGGGCGGGGGCGTCCTGTTCAGCGCCCAGAGCAGATCGAAGAGCGCGCGCTGCTCGGGAAAACCGACCTCGCCTTCGTGGAAATCCGGCCATCTTGCGTGCATCGACGTGACGGTCTTGGCCGGATCGCGGATCAGGAAGGCATGGGTGAAATGGCCGAGGAACCCGGCGTCCCACATATGGCTGATGTAGTGCGGGAAATCCTTGAGGAAGACGGGCCCGCGTGCGGCGCGCGCCCGGATATCGTCCCAGACATGATCGAGCGTGAGGCCGGGGGTCGTGGTGTCGCCGGGCTTGAACCGCGGCCAGAGCGGGGCTTCGCCCTGGTACCATGCCTCGCCGAAAGGCTCGTGCAGACAGTCGAGATCGCCGCGCTGGCGCATCATCCATTCGAAGGCCGTGGACGTTGACCGGGGAATGGCCCAGAGCGCGAGGATGCTAGGCATGAAGGCTCTCCAGCAGACGGCCCTGGGGTGTGGCCGGCGCAAGGCCGAGCGTCCTGAATATGCGCCAGTAGAGCGCGGTATCGTGGCCGATCACGGGCTTCCCGAGCCGCGCTTCGAGCATCCGGGTGAGGTGCACGGGGCGTTGCGGCAGACCGTCCGGCCCGGAGCGGAAGTTGCACATGCCGTTAATGAGATAGGCGTCTGCATCGGGGGCTTTTTCGGCGACATGGTCGAAGCTCTTCGCCGCCAGATCGCCGTCGAAAATCCAGCGCTGCGCATTGACGTCTTCCTGCGACGCAAACCATCCCTGATCGACGAAATTTCCGGCCCAGAGCACATCGAAGCCGGCTTCGCGCAGGAAGCCAACGGTTCCCTGCCACCAGTCCGGCCAGTGGTAGGCCGCGTTGAGCGCGACCTTCTCGACGTTCATGGCGCGGAGCGCCTCGACCATCGCGTAGCCCGCCATGTGGACTCGACAGCCGTATTTGTCGGAGAGCCGCGCGCAGTGATCGCGAATGCCGTCGA
>JAJFFI010000515.1 GCA_021776755.1 Alphaproteobacteria bacterium
CTGCCCGGCGGCGGCGCGCGTATTCTCCGCCCGGCGATCGCGACCAATCACCAGCACGGGGACGAACCCGCGGACCGGCCCGGCTTCACCCGCACCGCCGCACGCCACGCCCATCTGAAAACCCTGCTCGCCGACGGCATCGCGCCCGGTGCGCTGGGGGACGCGTTTCTGGCAGCACCGCTCCGCCAGGTCCGCTATGGCGAGGGTTTCGGCACGCTCTTCACGGCGGAGTACGAACCGCTGGCCCGCGCGATGACGCTGCGCTGGCCCGGAGGGGACTGGCCGCAATCCATCGCCGCCTTCGCTGAAGGCCGCCGCTGCGTAAGCTATCCGGACGGGGCGCTACACGACGCCATCGCGGATACAGCGGCCGAGGCCGTTCCCCGGCCCACCGCCCCGGCTGCACCCCTCTCGGCCCTCGCCGCCATGCGTCCCTCGCTGTCCCCCGCCGCCACCCGGGCCTTCGACCGCTGGCTCGCCGAAAGTTCAGGGGCCGAAAGTTCAGCGAACGCGCCGGACTGGCGCCAGTTCGCGCAGATTTTTTCGCACTATTCCGTCCCCCTGTGACAACGATCCCCCTTGTGACGGCGGTCAGCGGCTGCCGGATTTGGAGCCGAAACGTTTCGGGTCGAACATGGAGATATCGAAATTCGGCGCCCGGTCTTCGGCGAGGTCCGCGATGATTCGCCCGGTGATGCCGCCGAGCGTCAGGCCGACATGCTGGTGCCCGAAAGCGTGGAGGATCCGGCCGGAGTGCGGCGACCGGCCGATCACCGGCAGCGCGTCGGGCATCGTCGGGCGGAACCCCAGCCAGTCTTCATCCGGCGCGCCGATGTCGCCGAACATCTGGTGCGCCTTGCGCTTCAGGTAGGCCAGCCGGTGCGGGGATTTCGGTTGCTCGAGGCCCGCGATCTCGACCGTGCCGGCAATCCGCAGCCCCGCCGCCATCGGCGTGGCGTAAAGCCCGCCGTCGGCCCAGCCGACCGGCCGGCTCACCAGACCGCCGTGCTTGTGGAACATCAGGTGATGCCCCCGCTCGGTGTCCAGCGGCAGTGCTTCCGCACCTGACCCGGCGATGGATTTCGAGTGCGCGCCCGCCGCAATCACAACCTTGTCCGCAACGCGCGTGCCGCCATCGGCGAGATGCAGGGTCACGCCGTCATCGGCGGCCTCGGTCCGGGTCACGCCGGTCTGCCGCCACTGGCCGCCCTTTTCGAGAAAACACGCGTGGAGCCGCTCGATCAGCGCCTGCGGGTCGCGCACATGGCGGGCGCCGCGAAACATCAGGCCCTTGTGGATCGGCAGTTTCAGCGCCGGCTCAAGCGCGCGGATCGCGGCTTCTTCCAGCACATCGAAGGCAACGCCATTGCGCCGCCGCCCCTCGAGGCCCGTGGCAGCACGTGCGAACCCGGCCGCGGTCGAATAGATATAGAGACAGTCGTTTGCGACCATCAGGTCGCCGGCGCCCGCCGCCTCGATCAGCGGGTCGAGGCCGCTGTCGGCGCGGGCCAGGAGATCGCCGAGGATGTCGGTGATGCGCGCAACCCGCGCCGGCGTGCAGTTCCGCAGAAACGCCAGCATCCAGGGCAGATTGCGGAGCGCATAGGCCCAGTCGATCCCGAGCGGGCTCTCCTTCGAGAACAGCAGCGACGGCAGGTTCCACAGAATGTCCGGGCTGTTGACCGGGACGCAGGCGTAGGTCGCGATGGTGCCGGCATTACCATAAGACGCGCCGCTGCCGGGCGGGTTTTCGTCGAGCAGCAGCACCGACAGGCCGCGCATCCGGGCCCAGAGCGCACAGGACACGCCCACCATGCCGGCGCCGACTATTGCAAGATCGAATTCGGATGATTTCATGGGCCGCTCCAGTGCCACCGCGGCGCGTCCGAGGCAAGTGTTTCGCGGATTGCGCCACCGACCCGGGCCGCATAGGTTGCGCGGCGTTCAACCCTGCCCGGAGCATTGCCCCCATGCCCTATGCCTCCTATGCCGCAATCGAAAGCCGCCTCAAATCCGGCGGCGTCGTCATCCTCGATGGCGGCATCGGCACCGAGCTTGAACGGCGCGGTGTCGCCATGAACGCGGATGCCTGGTGCGGCGCGGCCACGCTCGAGAACAACGCCATGCTCGAGCAGGTGCATCTCGACTACATCGCGGCGGGGGCCGAGATCATTACCGCCAACACCTACGCCTCCTCGCGCCTGATGCTGGAGCCGGCGGGGCTCGGCGACCGGTTCGAGACGCTCAACCGCACCGCCGTCGAGACCGCAATGCGGGCGCGGGACCGGAGCGGCACGGACGTGGTGGTCGCGGGCTCGCTCTCGCACATGGCGCCGATCGTGGCGGGATCGGCGGCGCAGGACGCGAGCCGGCTGCCGTCGGACGCCGCAATGGCGGATGCCTTCGGCGAGCTCGCAACACTTCTGAAGGATGCCGGGTGCGAGTTGATTCTGCTCGAACTCATGTACGACCCGGCACGCATTCCGCTGGCGTTCCGCGCCGCGGCCGAAACCGGCTTGCCGAGGTGGGCGGGCTTCGGGGCGCGCGCCGGCGATGGCGATACCGTCCTCAGTTTCGACCAGAGGCACGACATCCCGTTCCGCGAGATCGCCTCGCTTGTCGACGGCTTCGACTTCGCCGCCGCCGGTGTGATGCACACGGCGGCCAACGTCACCGCCGCGGCACTCGCGGTTCTGCGCAAGGTCTACGACGGTCCGCTCACGGCCTATCCCGACTCAGGCTATTTCAAGATGCCGAGCTGGCAGTTCGACGACATCATCCCGCCGGCCGAGCTTGCGGACTACGCCCGCGGATGGGTCGACGAGGGCGCCCAGGTGCTCGGCGGCTGCTGCGGCCTGTCGCCGGAACACATCGCAGCACTGGCGCCGATGCGGGTTTGAGAACATCGGGTGGCGCCGGCAACGCCCAACGCCGACCACCAACCTCCACCGTCATTCCCGCGAAGGCGGGAATCCAGGGGCACAGTGCCGTGTTCCAATATGATCGGGTGTCAGAATGTCGCGCTGGACCGAGCGAAACCTGCCCCTTGGCTGCATTGCCGGGGCGGCGTATGGATTCCCGCCTTCGCGGGAATGACACCGGGCGTAGGCCGCCCCCTACAAATCCTCCAGCCCCAGTTCCCGCTGTTTCTTCTTCGTCAGCCCGGCAGCGACGATCTTGTGCGACTGGCGGATGTAATCCTTCAGGTCCTCATCCGGGAGACCTGGTGCTGCATAGTTCTGGATCCATTTCAGGCCGCGGGAGGCGAGATAGGGCGCGGGGCGGCAGCCCGGCTGCTCGCGCAGCATCTCGAAGGCGATGTCGCTGACCTTGAACGTGACGGCGGGGCTCACCTCGTCCCAGCCGCCGATCGCAAACACCTTGCCGCCCACCTTCCACACATGGGCCCCGCCCCACTGCACCACATGGGTGGTGGCGGGCAGGCTCTCGCAGAAGGTGTTGTATTCGTCGTAGGTCACCGGAATCCTAGATGAACGGCAGTTCGACCAGTTTGCCCGGAACGTCCTTGCCATCCTTCTTGACCACCACCGCGTCCCCCGGTTGGGCCGCGGTCTCGACCAGCGCAAAGCCGATGTTCTTCTCGAGCCGGCGGGACCAGACGCAGTTGGTCAGATCGCCGATCCGGCGGCCGTCCGGTCTGTGCATGTCGAACCACACCGACGGCGGATCGGTCGGCTCGTCGCCTTCGAGAATACAGCCGAGCTGGTGGCGTTTCGGACCCTCCTCCTTGATCTGCCGCAGCGCCTCGACGCCGATGACATAGTCCGGCACGTCGAGGTCGACATAGCGCCCGAGCCCGACCTCGAACGGGTTCGTCGTGTCGTCGGTGTCGCCACCATAGGACAGGAGCCCGCTCTCGATGCGCTCGTTCTGATTGGGGTTGCCGGGGCCGATGTCGAAGGGCTTGCCCGCCTCGGCGACAATATTCCAGAGCTCGGTGCCCTTCGTGCGGTCCATCAGATAGATCTCGAAGCCGCCCTGCTTGGACCAGCCCGAGCGCGCGACCGCCACCGGAATGCCCTCGATTTCGGAGGGCTTGAACCAGAAGTATTTCAGCTCGCGGACCCAGTCGCCGAAGATCGAGGCCACCACGTCCTCGGCCTTCGGACCCTGCACCGCCAGCGGCGACACATCGGCCTCGAACACCTCGACATCCAGCGCGCGCTCGACCGCGATCGCACGGGCCCAGAACAGGATGCTCGAATCGGCAATCGAGAACCAGTAACGGTCCTCGGCGAGCTTGAGCACGATGGGATCGTTGATCAGCGTGCCGGCATGATTGCAGAGCGCGACATACTTGCCCTGCCCGACGACGCATTTGTCGAGATCGCGGGGCGCCAGAATCTGCGCGAGCCGTCCGGCATCGGGCCCGTAAAGCTCGATCTGCCGCTCGGCCGCGACGTCCCACATGGCGACGCCCTTCAGGAGCCGCCAGTATTCCGCGTCCGGATCGCCATAGCCGGTCGGCAGCAGCGTGCGGTTGTAGACGGTGAAGGCGGCCACGCCGGCCTCGACGGTGGCGTCGAAAAACGGCGACGGGCGCAGGCGCGCGGACGGCGAAATGGCAAACATGGGCACCGGCCCCCGATTTATCTGCCGGCGCCATGGCCGGACTTCCCTGCGGACCATCCGCAAAACCGCGCCCCGTCTAGCGCTAGGCTCCCGCGTATTCAATATAAATCGGCGCTTTGGCCCACCGGCGAATCGCGGCCGTGTACCGGCAGGCCGGGCCCAACCGGAAATTTTGTGAATTTCGCTGGGTCTATCGCTGGTTAAGGCGGGCAGCCGTGGAAGCGCGCAAGATGTCTGCATGATGAAAACACACAGTACCCTCTCCACTCTCTCGCCGCCTTCGCCTGTTGCCGAGGGCACCTTCCTCGGCACCGCCAAGGACATTTCGATCAAGGCGCTGACGCTTCTGGTCGTCACCGGCGGCGTGGTCATCGCGCTCTCCTCGGCGATCTTCGGGGGCATGGGGTAAACGTCCTCAAGGGTGCTGCTCCGGTCACGGGAATGTGCGTCAGAAATCCGTGATTTCGGCCCGTCGGCAATTGCGCGCTTTTGCACACCCTGTCACACTGATGCCTTATTGGCGGCCTCCGTCGCGGGGCCCGCCGGGGACAATTCAGGAGAGACACATGCGCGCATCCCGCCCGGTCATGGCCCTGGCCATCCTTCTCGGAATTGCGGGAGCGGCGTCCGTTGCGGCCCAGACCACCGGAACCGCTGGCGGATCGACTGGCGCAGCCCTCACCCCGGTCGAGCCAGAAGCGACCCGCGGCAGTGCCGCACTCCGCACCATCAGCTATTCCCCCATTCCCGCCCGGGCAGCGGTGGTCCTCCTCGCCCTGGGCGATACTGGCATCAACGTCTTTCTCGAAGAACGCCTCACCGAGCTACTTCGCCGGAAGGGCTACCGGGTCGCGGACAAGGGCGACATCTTCCTGACCTATAATTTCGTCGGCAAGGCGTTCGTCGAATCGCTTGAAAAGCGCTTCCAGGACCAGATCCGCGCGGATACCTCAATCAACATCCCGATCACCCGGTACAACTACCGCCCTGCCCAAGGCCCCGTGCGCGAGCGCCGCCGGCTCGAAATCTCCATCGCCGACACCCGCCAGGGCAAGCACTGGGAAGGCTCGATCGAGGGCATCGTGGGCGGCACCCAGCAGTCGGTGGCCGACGCGATGGCGCGCATCCTGCTGAACCGGATGGGCCAGACCGTCCGTCCCGTGTTCGTCGAGGTCAAAGCCGGCAGCTGACCGCCCGTCCTGTGACCCTCCCGGATATGTCACCACACTGAACCTGTGACCCTCCCGGATATGTCACGACGCCGAACCTGTGACCTTCCCGGATATGTCACGACGCTGAACCTGTGACATTGCCGAAGCGGCTCCGCGTCCCCATATAAGGGCATCGTTTCAGTCCTTTGGGGAGCCCCGCCGCCATGTCTTTCACACTCCACCGCCTCCGGTTCCTGCGCCTCGGCCAGGCATGGCTCACGCTGTGCGGGGGGCTGCTGCTCGCAACCTTCGCAGCAATGCTGCTGACCGCGACCGCCCACGCCCAGTCGACCACTCCGACCACGGCGGGCGAGGAACAGACCAACGCGACCATCCAGGCGGTGTCCTATGCGCCGCTCCTGAAGGGCGCGACCGTGGTGCCGGAGGCCGCGATCTCCTCGGCGCTGAACGAGGACATCATCGCGCGGATCGAGCAGGCGCTGCAGGCGCGCGGCTTCAAGATTGCCGATGACGGGCTCTACGTCGTGCAGTTCGACTACACCGACGCCGGCTACGAAAAGCGCAAGAAAGCCTACACGGAGGGCGACAAGGCGAGCACCGATATCAAGATCGGCATTGCGGACGGCAAGGTCAAGAGTGCTGAAACCGGCGTAAAGCTGCCGGTCCAGGACGGCAAGATCGGCAAGCCCGACAGCCGCATTCCGGTCGCCAGCAAATCGCTGAACCGCCTCCACATCGTGATCGCCAAGGCTGGCGGCGCGAAGATGTGGGAGGGTTCGATCGAGGGCTATTTCGCCGGCGGGCACCGGCCGGTGGCCGAGGCCATGGTCGAGGCCCTGGTCCAGCAGATCGGCATCACGGTCGAGAAAACCGGCTACCAGCTCGAGGGCCTTCCGGAATAGCCGCGGCATCCCGTCCGGCAGCAGTCACAACAAGCCTCATTCCTGCACAATCCGGCCCCGCAAGGCGCCACATTGCCCGGCGAGTTTCGGGGTCATGGCACGGAGCATGAAGAAAATTCTGACATTCATCGTGATCTTTCTCGTGGCCAGCCTGGTTGGCCCCGCAGCGGTGCTGCTCTCGGGCGACCTTGAGCTCAAGCGCCACTGGCGCGATGCCGCCGGCGGCAGTTCGCACCAGGCCCCGGATCCGGCAGTGACCCGCGAGGCGGTCGTGCAGGTCTATGCCGCGCGCGCCTACAACTGGCGCGGCGCCTTTGGTGTGCACCCCTGGATTGCGGTCAAGCCCGGGGGCGCGCGCGAATACACTGTCTATGAGGTCATCGGCTGGCGCGTCCGCCACGGCGGCGGCAACGCGATCGGCATCACCAACCGCCCGCCCGACGGCCACTGGTACGGCAACACCCCGGAACTGTTGCTCGATATCCGGGGGACGCAGGCCGAGGCCGCCATCCCGAAAATCCGCAAGGCCGTGAAGGACTATCCCTACAAGTGCGTCTACCGGGTCTGGCCGGGGCCGAACAGCAACACGTTTGTCGCGCACGTTGCCCGCCAGGTGCCCGAGCTTGCGCTCGACCTGCCCGCGACCGCCGTCGGCAAGGACTTCATCCCGGGCGGCGTGTTTGCCGCCACCCCGAGCGGCACCGGCTGGCAGGTCTCGCTCTATGGTCTGGTGGGGGTGCTCGCCGGCGTCGAGGAAGGCGTCGAAGTGAGCCTGCTCGCGATGACCTTCGGCATCGACCCGGGCGACCTCTCGCTCAAGATGCCCGGCTGGGGCCGCATCCGCCTCCGTGCGAAGACTGCTGCGCCCCCGGCAACGCTCGCAAAGGCGGCGCCCGCCGCTCCACCTGCCGCCAAAAGCACGGCGCAGTAGGGCCGGCTTCAGGCGCGGATTTTCGTTTTCGGAAACGGGGTGACGTTGCTGCCTGCGCTGCCGTTGGCGACGGCATCCACCGCTGACGGATTGCCGCCGGTTTCGACCCCGGCCAGCACGTCAGCGCGCGGCCCGCGCCAGCCCAACCGGTTGAACATGTCCTCGAGCACGGCCGCCCCTTCGTCGACCGCCTCTTCCATGATCGACACCTGGGTCGGGATGGTGAGCGCGATATCGCCCTCGCACATGCCGTAGTGGCAGCTTTCCGTGCCGTCGAAATGGCCGACGATGCGGCGCATCCGCAGATTGTCGACCAGGCACACCGTGTGCACCGTCTCGATGCCGCGGTTGCGCGCGGCCAGCAGCATCCGGCGCACCAGCTCG
>JAJFFI010000516.1 GCA_021776755.1 Alphaproteobacteria bacterium
GATGAAAGCGCAGGTTTTCAAGCAGGACCACACCGCCGTCCTCGAGCACTTCAATCGCTTCCTCGGGCGCCGCCCCGATGCAGTCGCGGGCGAACGAGACTGGCTGGCCCACCGCCTCGGAGAGATCGTCGATCAGCGGCCCGAGGGACAGGCCGTCGACCTTCACGCCCTTCGGCCTGCCGAAATGGGACATGACCACGACCCGCGCGCCCGCGCCGGCAAGTTCCTTGATCGTGGGCGCGAGCCTGCGGATACGGGTGCGGTCGCTGACCTTGCCGTCCTGCATCGGGACGTTGAGATCGGCTCGAAGCAACACGCGTTTGCCGGCGAGGTCGAGGTCGTCGATGGTGCGGAATTCGGTCATGGATCGGTTTCTGTTGGAGGTTTCTGTTGGGGGTTCAGAACACTCAGTCCTCTGCGTCCGCCGGCTTTTTCGTAGAAGCAGGCGCCGGCGCGCGGCCACGGGCCGGACCCAGCTGATACTCGGGACCAATACTCAGCACGCGGCAGATTTCGTCGGACAGCAGGCCCACGGCCGCAGCCCGGCGTACCCCCGGCAATACCGTCACACCCTGCAGTTCGTCAATCACCCCCTGCAGGCGCATCCAGTGAACAAGCTCGCCCCGCTGCAGATCGACGATCGCGAGCGCGCACTGCGCCCGGGCGCCCTTGTTCGAGAGATTATCCTCGACCGGCAAGCCGGTGAAGTCCTTCCCGCCGTATTTCCGCGACAGCGCGATCACCGCAAAGTCACCGTGGACCTGGAAGTCGGTCATGAAGCCAGGTGCCAGCACGATCGGCTCGAACAGGCCGCGCGTGACGTCGACATAGCCGAAATAGCCCGCGCCCGAATTCAGCAACCACAGCACGTTGTTCAGGACGCGCGGCGCGTGGGGCAATGTGAGACCGTGGATCGCAACCTCGCCGCTGCGGATGTCATAGACGCAACCGCCGGTACGGACACCGCTCTTCCAGCCGCCCGGATCCTTGGCACGGCCGGCCGCGCTGACATAGACCGGCAGCCCTCGGTCCATCGCGAGGCCGGTGAGGTGGCAGCGGTCGGCGGGCTCGAGGGTGTCCAGAAACGGCGGACGCCAGACCGGATGGAAACTGTGCGCCTCGCCCGGGATAGCGATGCAGTCGAACAGCGTATTGACGAAGATCGGTGTGCCGTCGCTGCCGACCGCGATGTCGCGGATATTGAGCTCGCCCGTCGTCGAGGCCGACTGCGGCACATACAGCCGGTCGTATCCTTCGGCGAGCTGGCCCTCCTGCAGCACGTTTTCGAGGCGCCAGAGCTGAAATTTCGACGCCAGCCACAAGGTGCGGCTGACCCCGGAGAATCCGCCCGACGGCGCCCCTGTCAGCGCGCCGGCGCTTTCGAAGGTGCGCTGGAAGACCGAGACCCGGTCGTCGTCGTTCAGGCCGACGAACAGCAGCTTGCCCGCCCGCGGCGCGGTGAAAGCAATGCCGACGCCCTGCTCGGACAGCCACTCGGCGAAATGCCGCGAACTGGTGATTTCGAGCGCGACGCCATCGCTCACCGCGTCGTTGCCGTCGGCGGAGTCTGGCGTATTCCCGGTCCGGGACTGGTTCGGGGTTTGGGGCGTATCCGCGTTCATCTGCCGCATCCGTTGGCGCGAATCCGGGCCACTGGCCCGGGTCTCATCGATCGCAGCCCGGTTTAGCACAGCCCGCCACCAACGGCATTACTCTATGCCGCAAATGCGAAAAAAAGCGGCCCGGCATCCCCATTTGAGGATGCCGGGCCTGGCTTTGCGGTCTGCCCGCCGTCAGTTTGCGATCAGCTGGCGTCGGTCGTGATGCTCTGGCTCAGATCGTTGGAGATCGAGAGCGAGGCGAGTCCGTTATCGATCGTGTAGATCGTGAAGTCGCCGACATCCTGGACATCGACCTGGTGGCCCGAGAAGTCGGCCGTTACCGAGTCGCCGCTGTCGCCGACGATCGTCAGCTCGTTCGACATTTCGGTGATGTCGAGCACATCGGACACATCGAGCGTGACATCGTTGTCGCCGTGGCCCGTGAGATCGATGGTCTCGATGTTCTCGATCTTGCTGCTGAGACCGTTGAGATCGAGGTTGAACATGCCGTCGAGGCGGAGCACATCCTGGCCCGTCCCGCCATCGACATACTCGAAGTCGGCGCTGCGGATCGCAATCACGTCGTCGCCGGCACCGCCGTCGAAGCCGTCGCGGCCGCCGTTGCCGATGAGCACGTCGTCGCCGTCGCCGCCATCGAGGTCGTCGTCGCCGTCCGAACCGATGAGGATGTCGTCGCCGTCGCCGCCCCAGACCACGTGGCCCGAGCCTTCCTCGTAGACGTTCCAGCTGTTGCTCTCGCTGGCGACGCGGAAGTCGAGGCCATGGGCGCCGTCGGTGCCGGTCTTGGCCACAACGTCCATTGCGCCGTCGTTGTTGACGTCGGCCAGGAGATGCGCGGGCGTTTCGTGTTCGGTCGCCTCGACACGATCCCAGTCGTAGCCGTTCTCGCCACGGGTCATGTGATCGAGATTGACGGTGCGCGGATCGCTGTCGTCGTTGCCGAAGACCAGCCATCCCTTGCCGTCGGCGGCCGTGCCGTTCTCCAGGTTGCCGTTGGCGATCACGATGTCCTTGAAGCCGTCGCCGTT
>JAJFFI010000517.1 GCA_021776755.1 Alphaproteobacteria bacterium
GCGACCAAATACCTGAACGGACATTCCGATATTATCGGCGGCGTGGCGGTTGTCGGCGAGAACGACGACCTGATCGCGAAGATGAAGCATCTGCAGAATTCCATCGGCGCGATCCAGAGCCCGTTCGACAGTTTCCTGGCGCTCCGCGGACTGAAGACGCTGGCGCTCCGGATGGAGCGGCATTGCGCCAACGCCATGACGATCGCGAAATGGCTCGAGGCGCATCCCAAGATCGAACGCGTGATTTACCCGGGCCTGCCGTCCCATCCGCAGCACGGTCTCGCAAAAAAACAGAGCCCCGCATTCGGCGGCATGATCACCGCCTTCATGAAGGGCGGCCTCGACGATGCGCGTTCGATGCTCGAAAAATGCGAGATTTTCTCGCTCGCCGAAAGCCTCGGTGGCGTCGAGAGCCTGATCGAGCATCCCGCCATCATGACCCATGCCTCGGTCCCGAAAGAGGTGCGCGCGGAGATCGGCATTACCGACGGTCTGATCCGGCTGTCGGTGGGCATCGAGGATTGCGACGACCTGATCGCAGACCTGGAGCAGGCGCTGGGCTGACAGGGCGGCACTTAAATCGCGGCGACCTGACAGCCCCGCCTAAACCGGGCGTTAACGGTATCCAGCCTATTCTCGGCCCCGAAAAACACTTTCGGGGGAACGGCCTTCGGGCCGGTCGCAGATGAGCAACATCAATCCCAAGATCGTCGAGGAAGCGCGAAAGGTGATCCGCGAGTCGGCCGCGGGCGCCCGGATTCTGGGCGAAGACCCAGTGCGCGCGCCGGGGAAAAAGGAAAAGCCTGTCCGGAAATCGAGCGGCGACACCCGCTCGGTCACTCTCATCGACATTCTCGCCATGATGCTCGCCGTCTTCATGGTGCTGTGGCTGACCAACGCCCGCACTGATGAGGCCCGCCACGCGGTTGATCTCTACTTTGCCCCGGGCGCACCGGTGCTGACGCGGCTCGAACCCGCCGCGGGGCCGCGGCTCGACAACACGGCGACGACGCGGCGCGGCACCGGGACTGTCGTGATCCTGGCCGCAGCCGACCAAGGTCACGAAGCCGCTAGCACCGGTACAGGTGCCTGGCCGTCGACCTCGACGAGCGGCGGCACCACAACACTGTCCACCGCCGCCCTCCGCGCACGCGAAGCGGAAAAGTTCGCCGACGTGGAAGCACGGCTTACGGGTCCGCTCGGCTCCTCGGCCGCGATGCGGAAGCTCGCGCAACACGTGGTGATCGAGCGCACAGCGGCCGGATTGCGGATCGAACTCACGGACCGTCCCGGGCTTGCCATGTTTCCCCGCGGCTCGTCCCGGATGCACTCTCACATGCGGCTCCTGCTGCTCCATGTCGCGGAAACAATCGCCGACCTGCCGAACCCGATCAGCGTAACCGGGCATCTCGACCCGATGGCGGCGCAGGTGCAGGCACGCGCCGGTGCCGGCGACCTCTCGGCCAATCGCGCCATCGCGTCGCGCCGGGTGTTGATCGACGCCGGCATTCCCGAAACCCGGATCAGCCGGGTCATGGGTCAGGCCGGCAACGAGCCGCTTCTCCGCGACGACCCGGGCAATCCGCGCAACCGGCGGATCAGCATTCTGGTCGCAAGCCGGCACGCCGCCCTCAACTGATCTTCCTGCACATTTCCGCACGCTAATGTCCGGCGCCGCGATGCCGGGCGCTGCTTCGGTGCGCTCACAGCTCACCCATGTCCGCTTCCGGGCATGGTTAACCGAAGCTTGCCAGATATCGTTAACTAATTCCTAAGAAAGGCGTATCCGCCGACTCTGCGGCCCGCTATAGTGTTGCTCAACCCCGCTGGGCAGCAAAAACCGGAAGCAAAAACGGCCGATGCGTTCTGACAGCAAAAATCCATTTTCCCAGAGTGTCTGGAGCGAGACCCGCGCGCGGCAGTTCTACCGCATGCCGCCGCGCCCCTGCCCCTACATCCAGGGCCATGTCGAGCAGAACGTGTTTACCGAGCTTTCGGGCGAGGATTCCGAAGTTTACTACGGTGTGCTGGCGCGGGCGGGGTTCCGCCGCAGCCATGGCATCGCCTACCGGCCGAGTTGCCCCGGGTGCAACGCCTGCATGCCGGTGCGCGTCGTCGTCGACGAGTTCAAGCCCGGCAAAACGCTGCGGCGGACCCAGAACCGCAACGCCGATCTCGATCTCGAATTCCACGCGCCCGTCGCGACCCGCGAACAATACCGCCTGTTCTCGCGTTACCTGATGTCGCGCCACCAGGACGGCGAAATGGCGTCGATGATGTTCGAGGACTACGAGGCAATGGTCGCCGACACGCCGCTCGACACGACGGTCGCCGAGTTTCGCGACCCTGCGGGCGTGCTTGGCGCTGCCTGCCTTACCGACCGCCTGCCCGACGGATTGTCCGCGGTTTACAGCTTTTACGAGCCGTCGGCGGTGCGCCGCGGTCTCGGCAATTACGTCGTGATGGCGCTGATTAAAGCCGCCCGCGCCGAAGGACTGCCGTACGTGTATCTCGGCTACTGGATCCCGAACAGTCCGAAGATGGCGTACAAGGCGAAGTTCCGGCCGCTTGAGGGGATGGGGCCGGACGGCTGGGCGCGGCTCGACGCCTGAGGACGCATTCACCGCATTTTGAAGCACAAAACTCGGTGCTAACCGCAGGTTGCGGTTGTCAATTGCGAGGGAACCTGCTTTATCTTGTGCGAAATTAATTAATCCGGATGTCCGCAGGGACGGCGCAGCCAACACGGCCTGCCGGCCACAAGAGGGGACAAGACGGGGGGTCGGAATCCAGCCGGAATTGGTGGCGGCAAATATGCCAGCAACCGCGGATTTCACATTCCATCTCAGGGAGGTCTTGAATGAAAAGACGTGATTTTCTGACAGGTGCCGTTACGACCGGTGCCGTCGTCGGTGGCGCAGCGCTGCTCGCGGCCTGTGGCGAAGACAAGAAGATGGCCGAGAAAAAGGCCGGCAGCACGGGTGGCGGTACTGGCGAAGCCAAGACGCCCGCCGCACCGCAGGTCGCGACCAAGCAGACCCAGGAACTCAAGATGGTCACCTCGTGGCCGAAGGGTTTTCCAGGCCTCGGCACGGCGGCTGACCGCTTTGCGGCCAACCTCGAAAAGGCCTCGGACGGCCGCTTCAAGGTCAAGGTCTTCGGTGGTGGCGAACTCGTTCATCCCCTGAAGTGCAACGACGCCGTGCAGGAAGGCACTGCCGACCTGTACCACTCGGCCGACTACTACTACGGCGGCAAGGCCCCGGGTTATTTGTTCATGACCGCGGTGCCCTTCGGCTTCACGCCGAACGAAATGGACGCCTGGATTCATCACGGCGGCGGCCAGGCGCTTTGGGACGAGGTCGGCGCGCAGTTCGGCGTCAAGCACCTGATGTGCGGCAACACCGGCTCCCAGATGGGCGGCTGGTTTAACAAGCCGATCGAGTCGGCCGAGGATTTCAAGGGCATCAAGATGCGCATTCCGGGCCTTGGCGGCGCGGTCGTCAACGCGCTCGGCGGCACGGCCGTGACCCTCGGCGGCTCCGAGATCAAGCCTGCCATCGACGCCGGCACGATCGACGCGACCGAGTGGGTCGGGCCCTGGAAC
Organism: Alphaproteobacteria bacterium; assembly: GCA_021776755.1. Taxonomy (GTDB): domain Bacteria; phylum Pseudomonadota; class Alphaproteobacteria; order JAJFFI01; family JAJFFI01; genus JAJFFI01. The sequence continues at coordinate 3,608 of JAJFFI010000517.1, forward strand.
GACCGCGCCTTCGGTCTGCACCAGAAGCTCAAGTTCTACCACTATCCGGGCTTCCATGAGCCGGGTTCGATGCTGGGCGTGGGAATATCCAAGAAGCTGTGGGATGGGCTGTCGGAGGCCGACCAGGCACTCTTCACCGCCGTCGCGCACGCCGAGAACAACTACGATCTCGCCGAGTTCAATGCGAACAACTCGGCGGCCCTTGACGACCTGATCAAGAACCAGGGCGTCAAGCTGATCGAGTTCCCGGACGACCTTTTCAAGTCGATGGGCGAAGCGTCCAAGCAGGTGCTCGCCGATACCGGCGCCAAGGATGCGCTCACCGGCAAGATCTATGAAAGCTTCCTGGCGTTCCGCAAGAACGTCGTCGGTTGGACCAAGCTTTCGGATCAGACTTACGCAAACAAGCGCGCCCTGACGGAATTCTAGGAAGCGCTGCCGCAGGCGCCCGCGCCGGCGGCTGGACTTTTCGGGGGTTCGCGCACCATCGCGAACCCCCGATTTCTTTCCGGAAACAACCTGTACGCGACAAAAACGCGGGCGGGGCAACGCGTGGCCCTATACAAGCCGGGGCCGGACGGGATATTTTGTCCCGTGCACAACAAGAACGGACCGAATGGTCCGCTATGTAATTCGGTGGTAGGGGAAACGTCTTGGCCGAGAAACTCGACAACGACAACAGGAACAACGCCGGACTCGACGG
>JAJFFI010000518.1 GCA_021776755.1 Alphaproteobacteria bacterium
GGCGTGCGCACCAAGGCCGAGTTCAAGGGCAATCACTACGTCCTGAACGGTCAGAAAACCTTTATCACCAACGGCCAGAACGCCAACATGGCGATCGTTGTCGCCAAGACCGATCCGGCCCAGGGCGCCAAGGGGACCAGCCTGTTCCTGGTCGACGCGGGCGCGGAGGGCTTCACCAAGGGCCGCAACCTCGAAAAGATCGGCCTGAAGGCGCAGGACACTTCGGAGCTGTTCTTCGAGGATGTCGAACTGCCGCCCGAGGCGCTGCTAGGCGAAGAAAACCAGGGTTTTGCCTACCTGATGCAGGAGCTTCCCCGCGAACGGCTGACGGTCGGCATCATGGCAATGGCGGCGTCCCAGGCGGCGCTGCAATGGACCGTCGACTACACCCGCGAGCGCAAGGCCTTCGGCAAGACGGTGATGGATTTCCAGAACACCCGCTTCAAGCTCGCCGAGCTCAAGGCCGAGATCGAGGTGGGCCAGGTCTTCCTCGACAAATGCGTCGCGCTCCAGAACGTGAAGAAGCTGGATGTCGAGACGGCGGCGATCTGCAAGCTCTGGACGACCGAACTGCAATGCAAGGTGATGGACGAATGTCTGCAGCTTCACGGCGGCTACGGCTATATGTGGGAGTATCCGATCGCGCGCGCCTGGGCCGATGCGCGGGTGCAGAAAATCTATGCCGGCACCAACGAAATCATGAAGGAACTCATCAGCCGCACGCTCTAGGCGCGCTGATCGAGCCATTCGGGAGAAACCGGCATGTCGATCGAATATCTGACCGAAAGCGTGCGCCAGAAGGTCGGCGCGGACCCGGGCCTTCAGACCCGGATAAAATTCGTCGTGCGGGGCGCCGGCGTGATCCACGTCGACAGCCACACGACGCCGCCTGCCATCGTCAACGAAGACCTCGACGCCGAGTGCACGATCACGGTGTCGGCCGGAGATTTCGCGAGCATCATGTCCGGCGAGATGGACGCGGCAAGCGCCTTCCTGACGGGCAAACTCGAGGTCGACGGCGACATGGGCGTCGCCATGAACGTCGCACGGATAATCTGAGAGCAACCGGGCCTCAACGCCATTTCGATTGAGAAGCCTCTTGCGCGCTTCCGGCCTAAATGAGCCGAAAGGCGTTCGCGGAAAAAGAAAAGGCCCGGTGGCGAACCACCGGACCTTCCCTCGCATGATACCTGGGAGGTTACATGCACTTGGCCTCTGCGGGGAAACCCCGCGAAGTCATTTGCCTTAGGCGGCAACCGTCTTCTTGACGGTCTCGGCCGCGGCGGTCGCACGGGCCTGGATCGGCTTGGAAACGTCGGTCGCGATCTTCATCGAAAGCTCGGCAACCTTGTTGCTGTCGGCAACCCAATTGTCGAAGCTCTTGCGGACGTAGCCGCTCTCAAGCTCGATGGCCTCCTGGACATTCTTGATGCCCATCAGCGCCTTGGCGTTGGCAACGGTCTGCTCCATCGCCGCCTTCTGCAGCTTGGTCAGCTCGTCGGTCAGCGACTTCGTGCCAGCCTGGGCAATCTCGCCCGCCTTCACGAAGGCGTCCATGTTGGCCTTGCCTTCAACGGCCATGTCCTCGAAGGACTTCTGGAACTGCGGAAGGAACTTCTCGAACTGGGCCTGGGTCTGCTTCATGGCCTGCTCATAGGACTTGGTGAAATCGGTATTCATGGTCTCTCTCCCTTTTGGAATGAGTGGTGTTTCGGTTCTGCGGTACGGAGTGCCTAACGCGATCTCCGCCCTTGCATGACCATGAATATATAGATTTTGTGCGCTGCGTCAAGTATTTTTTGTGCACTGCACCATAATTTTATAGAGATTTTCCTACTTACTTTTCAATATGTTATAATATCATTGGTGATTGTATCGAAAAAAACTTCGCATATGCACACGCCTATCCGGCTTTCGTATCCCAGGCGGGCGGGCGCTTGTCGAAGAAGGCGGCTATACCTTCGGCGCTTTCGGGCCGTTGCCAGGCGTCTGCGAGCGCCCCCATCGCGAAGTCGATGCTTTCGCCGGCGCCATGCCTGGCGATATGGGCGATCAGGGCCTTGGTGGCGGCGACGGCTTCCGGGCCGCATTTCAGGATGAATCCGATCTCGCGCTCGACCGCGCTGTCGAGTTCGGCGGGCTCCACCAGCTGACTGACGAGGCCGAGAGTGTGGGCCTCTTCGGCATCGAACAGCCGCGCGTTCAGAAACACCTGCCGGGCGTTCGCCTCGCCCATGCGGGCGACGACATAGGGGCCGATGTTCGCGGGGATCAGCCCGAGCTTGACCTCGGTCAGCCCGAAGCGCGCCGACCTCGGCGCAATCACGATGTCGCAAACCGACATCATGCCAACGCCGCCGCCGTAGGCCGGTCCGTTGATCCGGCCGATTAGCGGTTTCGGCAGCTCGTTCAGAGCCCCCAGCATGACGGCGATCTTGCGGCTGCCGGCGACCCGGGCCTCGGGTTCAAGCTCGCGCTGTTCCTGCATCCACTTGAGATCGCCGCCGGCGCAGAAGGTCTCCCCTGCCCCGGTCAGCACCACCGCGCGCACGTCCCTGTCACCGGCCAGCGCCGCGACCGCCTCCGGCACCTCGTCCATCATCGCCGCGTTCATGGCGTTGTGAACGCCGGGGCGGTTCAGCGTCAGCGTCGCCACACCCCGCGGGTCGGTCTCGACGGAAATCGTGCGATAGGTCATGCGATCTGCCTTCGTGTTGTTCTTGAGAGAATTCAGTCGTCCTCGACCAGCAGGCCGACGTCGGTTGCCTCGAGGACACCGTCCCTGACCTCGCAGCGCACTCGCTTGCCGAGCTTGCGCGCGGCGCCGAGGGTGCGCCCATCGCCGAATTTAATCGGGCTGGTTGCGAACAGCAGGGATTGCTTCGTGCCGTTGCTCTTGGAATACGAGACCGCGATGTTGCGATAATCGGCGTTCACGTCGCCGATCTTCGCGGGCAGCACGAGCCGGAATGTCACGGCCTTCATGCCGCCGATCTCGCCGAGCCGGTGACCGGTGACCTTCGGCATTGCTCCGGGCTTGCCGAAACCGCCGAATACCTTGCCGTCGGCGGTGCGGATGCCCCACTGCACGGGTTTGGCGGATGGTGTCCCATCGTTGCAGCTGAAGTAATTCCACGGCGCTCCAAGCCAGACCTCGAGGTGATCGTCATGCACCCAGCTTTTGGTGCCGGTGACGAAAGCGTCGTCGAGCACGGTCACCAGCAGTTCGGTGTCCGCGACCATGAGGAGGCGCACCTCCGGCGTGTCGGCGGTGCGATTGCCCAGCAGCACGTATCCCGAGGTGCCGGAGGCATCGAGCCGCAACGCGCAGCTG
>JAJFFI010000519.1 GCA_021776755.1 Alphaproteobacteria bacterium
GGTGAGCTTCGGATACTGCGTCGGCTTTCTGATCGTGGTGTTGAGCCGGCTCCAGCTCTTCACCGAGAACACAATCACCGCCGTGCTGCCGGTCATGAAGGAGCCGTCGTGGCACAAGCTCTACTGCGTCGGGCGGCTCTGGATGATCGTCTTCCTCGCCAACATGACCGGCACGATGGCGTTCGCGCTTGCCTCGACATACGGCGGTCTGTTCCCGGCCGACCTGCTGGAAGCCTTCCGTGAGGTTTCGCGGCATTTCATGGACAAGTCGGCGTCCGAAATGCTGCTGTACGGCATCCCGGCGGGCTTCCTGATTGCGGCGATGGTCTGGTTGCTGCCCAACGCCGAGACCGCGCCAGGGAGCGTCCGGCAGATATTTGACGAGCACGCCCTCGGACACCCCCGACATCGAACTTGCGAGCCCCGCGGCGACGCCGGACCACCAAAGCGACGCCAACGGGCGGGCCAGTTCTTCCTCACCTTCCTGCTTGATGATCTCGTATATCACCGGCGCGCGCAGGCGTTGATGATCGTCCACGCTCCGGTTTTCTTCGGCCGAAAGGTTGTTGCCGTTCTTTTCCGCTTTGTCTTTCTTGGCGGCCATATGGATCACCCCTTGAATTCAGTCTGACGGCGGTAGGTATAGCGCACCCCGCCGCCGCTGACCTTAATCTGTGCGCAATGCCGGTTTTCCGCGGACTGCGGAGGCGGCCCGATTGCCCGAACCGGCGAATCTCGACTGCGGCTGATGCGCCGGCCGTGGCCCTCCCGCCGGTCGAGCCGGTCGGTTCGGGGCGGGGAAATCCCGGAAACCAGTGTGAAATCGTGCCGCCGGGCCCGACGGGGATACTCTCCGCCGCCTGCTACCCTGATAATCGATCCGATGTTGCGCACCGGCCCTGTTCCGAACCTCGCCAGACGCGCCGCGCGCCGGCGCATGCTGGCCGCGCTGGTGCTTTCCGTGCTGGCCTTCGCGGCCCCCGCCGATGTGCGCGCCCAGGCGATCGGGGTCCTCGCGCCGCCCGACACCTCAAGCCCGCAGGCGACGCTCAAGAGCTTCCTCGACAACATGGAGGCCGCCTACCGGCCGTTTCTCGAGGGGAGATCCACCGAATTGCCGATCTGGGGCGAGCCCGCGCTCCGGGCAACGCTCACGATGGACACAAGCCTGCTCATCGAAGCGCAAGGGCTTCGCGGCGCGATCGATGCTTCGGTGCGGCTCTCCGAGGTGATTGCCCGGACCAACATGCCGCACCCGGCGGCAATCCCGGATGCCGCGACGATGGCCGCGATGCCGAAGGGCGCTCCCCGCCGCTGGAACGTTCCCGGCACCAGCATTGTCATCTCCCGGGTCGAGGAAGGGCCGCGGCAGGGAGAGTACCTGTTCTCGGCCGCCACGACCGCAAGCACCGTCCGCATGTTCAAGTCGGTGTTCGCCCAACCCTACAAGCCCGGCTACATGGAGGGGCTCGCGATCCGCCTTGAATCCATGCCGGGCAACTGGATCCCGGTCAGCTGGATCGATGCGCTGCCGGGTTTCGCGAAAAGCCAGTTCGTCGGCCTGACCACGTGGAAACTCTATGGCTGGCGCCTGTCGATGTTGCTGTTGTTCGTGGCCCTGATCGCGGCCGTCCGCTACATGCTGGCGCACCGCGAGGAACGATGGCGCTCGGTCGCGGCGGTTGCCCTCTCGCTCGGCGCGATCGTGTTTGCGCATTTCTTCATCTACGGCGAGATCATCATCGTCGGCGCGCTCTGGCGCGCGACGAACGTCGTGCTCATCGTACTGCTCTACATCTTCGGACTCGTCGGCCTCTTCTACCTGGGCTCGGCGCTCTCCCGCATGGTAATGCAGTCGGCGCAGCTGCAAAAAGCCGACATCAACGTCCAGGTCATCGCGCTGATCCTGCGCATCCTCGCCGTTATTGCCGCGATTGCGCTGGTGATCCACGGCATGACCGTCTTCGGGGTTCCGATCGCGGCGATCCTGACCAGTCTCGGCGTCGGCGGCTTCGCCATCGGTCTTGCCGCGCGCCCGACGCTTGAGAACCTGATCGCGGGCCTCACCATCCTGCTCGACCGGTCGGTCCGCCCCGGCGAGTTCTGCCAGTACCAGCAGACCATGGGCACGGTCGAGGAGATCGGTCTGCGATCGACGCAGATCCGGCGCTGGGACGGCAATCTCATTACGATTCCGAACTCGAAATTCGTCGAGGCCGAGCTCGATAACTATAACGACTCGAAACACATCCTCATCCGCACCGACCTGATCCTCCGCTACGAGACCAGCGCCGAGCAACTCCGCTACGTGCTCGCCCGGATTCGCGAGATGCTGACCGCCCATCCGCAGATCCTGGCCCCCAGGGTGCGCTTCATGGACTTTGGCGAGTCCGGCCACAATGTCGACGTGCTGGCCTATGCCAACACCGGGGTCTGGACCGAATGGTATGCGATCCGCGAGGACATCTATCTCCGCGTCCTCGACATCGTCGAGGACGCCGGAACTGCCATCGCGCTGCCGTCGCATACGACCTATCTCGCCCGCGACGAGGGAATCGACGAAGAGAAAACCGGCAAGGCCGAAGCCGAGGTGCGCAAATGGCGCGAGTCCGGCAATTTACCCTTCCCCGACATGACGCCAGAGCAGATCGAGGCGCTGAAGGAAACCCTCGACTACCCGCCCCAAGGCTCCATCGGCCACACCACGGCCGCCGGCCCCAACGTGCCTGACGCCCCCGCCAACACCGCCGACGGCGCGGCGGGCGAGGGGAAGACCTGAGGGCGCCGCCTTTTCTGCGGCGGCGAGGACAAGGCTTCTAGGCCGCGTCGGCCTCGACCGCCGCCAGTCCTTCGCCGCCGAATCGAGTCGCCAGCCAGCCGATCAACAGTCCCGCGATGGCGCCCTCGAGCGCGAACCAGAACGGCGAGGTCATCCAGCCCACATCCCCCAAATTCAGGGCGCCAAACAGCGAAACCAGCATCGCTTCCATCTTGTCGTAGGCGAAGAACGCCAGCACGAAGTTCATCCACGCGCCGATGAACGGCGCGCGTACGAACCACGGCATCGGCAGCTTCAGGATCGGGTGCCGGGTGAAGGCGCCAAAGACGCCGATGATCGCCCCGAAGGTGGTGTACCAGAGCAGGATGCCCCAGCGGATCAGCATGTCCGCCTCCGGCCAGATCCAGGGCAGGGCCACAAAGCCGATCAGCCCGATGACAGACCCCACCAGCTTGCCGACGCCGATCCGGGTTATCAGTGAAGGATTTGAGAACATGGCGCTTCCCCTGTCCGTTGAACCCTCAGTATGGGCGCGCGGAAGGCAGCATTTCCATGATGTGGATCAGAACCGGGCGTCGCTACTCCGCCGCCGCTGCGGCCACTTTGCCAGGCACACCTTGAGGCATTGTCCCGCTAATGACATAGGCGAGCGCCTGCACCACCTGCTCGGGTTCGCGCGCCATGGCGTGGGCGGCCGCGTCCACCTCTTTCAGCGCGTGGTCGTGTTCGGCCGGGTGCAGGGTGATGTAAGGCGTACCCAACGCCGCCGCATAGCCCGCGTCGAAGGCCGCGTTCCACTGCTTGTATTTCTCGCCGAAGCGCACGACGACCACGTCGGCATCCTCGATCAGGGTCCGGGTGCGGATCGCGTTCAGCTGCGCGCCCTTGCGGTCGTGCCAGAGCTTGTCGGACTCGGCGCCGAAAATGGCGACGCCGCAATCGTCGCTGTCCTCATGCACCGTGATGGGGGCGGTCAGTTCCACCGGCAGCCCGGCCGCGGCCACGCCCGCCGCGATGCGTTCGCGCCAGTCGCTGTGGATTTCGCCCGAGAGGTACACCGTCCAGTGGCGTTCATTGGTGGATGGGCTCATTTCTGGTCTCCTGTTGCTGGCCGCCTTTATGCCTTGGCGTCGCGGTTATTGAAAGCCAGGCGCTGCCGCAGGGGCCGCGATTACGCGCGCGTCTCGGGCAAATGCCGGAAACTCACCGCCAGCCGGTTCCAGGCGTTCATCGTCGCGATAATGAACGTCAGGTCGACAATCTCCTGCTCCGGGAAATGCTCTGCCAGCGTGTCGTAGAGATCATCCGGCGCGCCGGTATCGGGAAGCAGCGTCACGGCGTCGGCCCAGGCCAGCGCGGTGCGCTCGCGGGCATCGAAGAATTCGCATTCCTGCCACACGGCCACGCAGTCGATCCGCTGTTGCGTTTCCCCGGCTTCGCGCGCCTGTGTCGCATGCAGGTCGACGCAGTATACGCAGCCGTTGATCTGGGACACGCGAAGCTCGATCAGCGCCTGCAGCTTCCCGTCAATCGAGGTCACATGCTTCTTGACGGCGGCAAGTCCGTTCACCGCCTTCGCGTTTATCTCAGGATAATTGAGCCGCTTGATCATGCCTGTTCCTCCATTACGCGGGGGCGGGGCGCGGTCCTTCGCCGCACCAAGTCAGGAATGATGTAGGAAGAAAATGGCGCGCCCGGGAAGACTCGAACTCCCAACCTCCTGATTCGTAGTCAGACGCTCTATCCAGTTGAGCTACGGGCGCTTGGCTGACCGGCGACGCGACCTGACGGATCGCGTGCATAAATGCATTTCCAAAGTGCCGGGGTCAGCGGGCCGGGACACTACTGAAAAGCCCCGGCGATGGCAACCGCTAAGCGGAGGGTATGGACCCGGCTGCCCATTGGCCGGCCGTTCACCGGACAACGGGTCTTTCCCGTTGCGGGCGGCGGGCTTTGCTGGCACCTTGGCGCCATGATCCGGTCCCTCACATTGTGCCTGGCGTTCGGCATTGCGGCGTTCGCCCTGAACGGCTGCCGCACCGCCGAGGACGCGCTCTACATCGGGCTCGCCGGCGAGGCGCCGGGGCAGCCGAAGCCCGTGAAGTGGAAGGAAGACCTCGAAGCCGGGAAAGCCAAGGCGGAGGCCGAAGCCGCCGCCAAGGCGCCGCCGAAGCCGCTGATGACGATCCGCTTCACGTCACCCGATGTGAACTATCGCGACGAGCTGTTCCGGGCGGTGGACTACACCGTGCAGCGCCGCCCCGATGTGCTGTTCGACGTGGTCGCAACCGCGCCCGGAACCGTGGGCACCGGCGTGCCGGCCACCTCGCGCGAGCGGATCGGCGGCGTGATCGCCGCCCTCGCCGACATGGGCATCCCGGCCAGCCGCGTGCGGCTGTCGTCGGTGGTGAAGCCCGGCGCTGCCTTCGAGGAAGTCCGCATCTACGTGCGCTGAGCCGGCGCAGTTGGCCGCCCCCTAATACCCGGCGGCCGTCCCGTCCGAGCGCGGATCGCTCGCTCCCTCCAGCACCCCGTCCGGCCGCCGCACCACGGCACCCGCGTGTCCCATCGCGTCCGAATGGGCCGCCTCCATGATCATCGTATGCCCGGCCTCCGCCAGGGCCGCGGCCAGACCCTCGGGCCAGTAGGCCGGATCGGTCTCGAGCCGCAGCCCGTTCACCGGATCGCC
>JAJFFI010000520.1 GCA_021776755.1 Alphaproteobacteria bacterium
GCGATGATGACGCCATCGCAATTGCGGCATCCGCCACCGACAGCGAACGCCGGCCGCCGCTGACCTATGGCCGGCTCCGCGCCCACGCGGCCGCGATCGTGAGCGTGCTGAACGGGCTCGGCATCGGGCGGAACGACAAGATCGCGATCGTGCTGCCGAACGGGCCCGACATGGCGGTGGCCTTTGTGTCCGTCGCCGCCGCCGCCTCGACAGCACCACTGAACCCTTCCTACCGGCAGGAGGAGTTCGAGTTTTACATGGACGATCTGTCGGCCAAGGCGCTGATCGTGCACGCCGGCGACGACGGCCCGGCCCGCGCGGCGGCGAAAGCCAAGGGCATTCCGGTGCTCGACCTGACACCGGGCGCGGACGCCGCGGGGCTGTTCACGCTGGCCGGCGACAGCATTGGCGCGGCGGCGATGCCGGGCCCGGCCCAGGGCGACGACATCGCGCTGGTGCTGCACACGTCGGGCACCACCTCGCGCCCCAAGATCGTGCCGCTGTCGCACCGGAACGTCACCACCTCCGCGCGCAACATCCGGGAGTCCCTCGGGCTGACGGCGGGCGACGTCGAGCTCAACATCATGCCGCTCTTCCATATCCACGGGCTGATCGCCGCCGTGCTGTCGAGCCTCGGCGCGGGGGCCGCCGTGTGGTGCACGCCGGGCTTCAACGCGCTAAAATTCTATGGCTGGCTGGAAGAGGCGGACCCGACCTGGTACACCGCCGTGCCGACGATGCACCAGGCGATCCTGGCCCGCGCCGCGCGCAACGCCGGGCTGATCGAAAAATCCCGCCTGCGGCTGATCCGGTCATCGTCGGCGTCGCTGCCGCCGCAGGTGATGGCGGCGATGGAAGAAACCTTCGGCTGCCCGGTGATCGAGTCCTACGGCATGACGGAAGCTGCCCACCAGATGACGTCGAACCCGCTGCCGCCGGGCGACCGCAAGCCGGGCTCGGTCGGTGTCGCGGCCGGCCCCGAGGTCGCGATCATGGAAGCGGACGGGACGCTGCTGGACGCTGGCGAGACCGGCGAGGTCGTGATCCGCGGCGACAACGTGACGCTCGGTTACGAAAGCAATCCGGAGGCCAACGCGACCGGCTTTGCCAACGGCTGGTTCCGCACCGGCGACCAGGGCGTGATCGACGGCGACGGGTTTCTCACGATCACCGGCCGGCTCAAGGAAATCATCAACCGGGGCGGCGAGAAAATCTCGCCCCGCGAGGTCGACGAGGTGCTGCTCGACCATCCGGCGGTCGACCAGGCGGTAACCTTCGCGATCCCCCACGACAAGCTTGGCGAGGAGGTCGGGGCTGCGATCGTGCTGAAAGCAGGGGCTACGGCTGAGGCGAACGACATCCGCGACTTTGCGGGCACGCGGCTGGCCGATTTCAAGGTGCCGCGCACGGTGATCTTCCTCGACGAGATCCCCAAGGGCGCGACCGGCAAGCTGCAGCGGATCGGGCTGCACGAAAAACTCGCGGAGCTTCTGACTTGAAGATTGCGATCTACGGCGCGGGCGCGATCGGCGGGTTCATGGGAGCCCGGCTCGCGACGACCGATGCCGAGGTGACGCTGATCGCCCGCGGTCCACATCTTGAGGCGATGCAGCAGAACGGCCTGAAGCTCGTGCAGGACGGCGAGGACCTCGTCGTTCATCCGAAGGCGGTCGAGGACCCGGCCGAGGCGGGGCCGCAAGACTACGTAATCGTGACGCTCAAGGCGCATTCCGTGCCGCATGTTGTGGACGACATGCAGGCGCTGCTCGGCCCCGACACCGCCGTGGTGACCGCCGTGAACGGCGTGCCCTGGTGGTATTTCCACAACCACGGCGGCGGCCTCGAGGGCACGCGGATCGAGAGCGTCGATCCGGGCGGAGTGCAGTGGGACGGCATTGGCCCCGAACGCGCGATCGGCTGTGTGGTCTACCCCGCGGCCGAGGTCGCCGAACCCGGCGTCATCGAGCACATCTCGGGCGACCGCTTCACGCTGGGCGAGCCCGGTGGCGAGAAAACCGGCCGGCTCGAGGCGCTCGCGGGCGTCATGATCGCCGCCGGGATGAAGGCACCGGTGCGCCCGAAAATCCGCGACGACATCTGGGTCAAGCTCTGGGGCAACCTGTCGTTCAACCCGATCAGCGCGCTCACCCACGAGACGCTCGACGTGATCGCGACCGAGCCCGGATCGCGCGCCGTCGCCCGGGCGATGATGCTGGAGGGCCAGGCAGTCGGCGAGGCGCTCGGGGTGCGGTTTCCGATCGATGTCGAAAAGCGCATCGACGGCGCCGCCGGCGTCGGCGCCCACAAGACCTCGATGCTGCAGGACCTCGAGCGCGGCCGCGCGATGGAGATTGACGCGCTGGTCACCGCGGTGCAGGAACTCGGACGGCTCGTCGAGGTGCCGACGCCGACCATCGACACGGTGCTGGCCCTGGTGGTCCAGCGGGCGCGGGAAGCGGGCTGTTATCCGAAAGCGGAAGACGCGACATGACGGAAGTTCCGAAAATCAGGACGCCTTGCGTCGGCATCTGCACGCTCGACGGCGATACCGGGTGGTGCAAGGGCTGCGGCCGGACGGCGGCCGAGGTCGGCGACTGGGTCCGCATGACCGACGACGAGCGCGCCGAGGTGATGACGAAACTCCCCGACCGGGTGCTGAAGCTCTGGGAAGAGCGCCGCAAGGACCGCCGCGAAAAACGCGTCCGCGAGCGCGGCCCCTGGACCCGGGGCGAGCGCTGAAAAACGTACCTCGTACCTTATTGGATCAAGAGAGTGGTTCGATGACGTCGAGGGGGGCGAGGCGCGGCTTGAAGACCATGATCTTGTAGAACTCGGTCGCGACGAACGCGTCGGGAAAGACGATTGGAGTGAACGAGAAATAGAGCTCGGACACGATGACGGTCTCGCCTGCATCGAGCGTGAAGCCATTGGGCAATACGGCCGAGGATCCGGTCAGCCCGACCTTGCTGACGCTCGTGCTGGTGCCGGCACCCCGGTCCTGCCAGTTGACGTGTTCCTGGGCGGCTCCGGCCTTGCCGACACTGGTCAGGATGATGACGCCGTTCGCCCCGATCATGAACGGCCGCATGATGTGATCGACCGAATCGTAGACGTTCTGCAATTCGTTCGGGTTCACCGCGGTCGACTGGGCCAGGATGTCGCCGGCGGTCGCGACCACCCGGTCGAGCTTCTGGTGCAGCAGGATGTAGCGCGTCCCCTCGAA
>JAJFFI010000053.1 GCA_021776755.1 Alphaproteobacteria bacterium
ACTGCCTGAACGTCTGGCCGATCTTGACGAGCGCGAGGAGCGATTCGAAGTCATGCCAAACAGCCTTGCCGATGTCCGCGACCACATCCGCGGCCATTCGCGACTTAAGGGGGCCGCATGATGCCTCATGCCATTCCCGACACCGTGCGTGTGACCACGCTGCCCTCCGGGCTGCGGGTCGCGACCGACTTCATGGCCCATGTCGAGACGGCGGCGATCGGCGTCTGGGTCGATGCCGGCACCCGCGACGAGCCGCAGGAGATCAACGGCATCGCGCATCTGCTCGAGCACATGGCGTTCAAGGGCACGCGCCGGCGCTCGGCCCGCGACATCGCCGAGGAGATCGAGGCGGTCGGGGGTCATGTCAACGCCTACACCTCTCGCGAGGCGACCGCCTACTACGTCCGGGTGATGAAGGAGGATCTTCCGCTCGCCGTCGATATTCTTTCGGACATTCTCGAGAACTCGACCTTCGAGGATTCCGAACTCGAGCGCGAGCGCGCCGTCGTGCTGCAGGAAATCGGCCAGGCACAGGATACGCCTGACGACATCATCTTCGACCATTTCCAGGAGACCGCCTTTCCCGACCAGCCGATGGGTTGGCCGGTGCTGGGCCTCGCGCAGGTGATCGAGAAAATGCCGCGCACCGCGCTCTTCGACTACATGGCGCACAACTATTACCCGTCGCGGATGATCGTGGTGGCCGCCGGCAATGTCGATCACGACGCGCTTGTGGCGCTGGTCGGCGATCACTTCGCGGCCCTCGGCGGCGCGGCTGATCCGGTTCGCGCACCCGCGGCCTATCGCGGCGGCGACTATCGCGAGGACCGCGATCTCGAGCAGGCGCATCTGATTTTCGGGTTCCCCGGCGCCCCGTCGGCGGGTCCGGATTACGCGACCGTCACGATGCTCTCCACCATCCTCGGCGGCGGTATGTCGTCGCGCCTCTTCCAGACCATCCGCGAGGAGCGCGGCCTCGCCTATTCGATCTACAGTTTCCACAGCGCATACCGCGATGGCGGGCTTTTCGGGATCTATGCCGGGACCGGCGCCGATCAGCTCGAAGAGCTTGTCGACGCAACCGGGGATGTGCTGGCGGGATTTTCGGATAGCCTGACCGAGACCGAGATTGTCCGCGCCCGGACCCAGCTCCGCTCGAGTTTGCAGATGTCGCGTGAAAGCACCGGCGCGCGCTGCGAGCAACTGGCGCAGCATCTCATGGTCTATGGCCGGCCGCTGGCGCCCGCCGAGATCGTCGCCCGGATCGAGGCGGTCGACGCGGCGGCGCTCCGCGATCTGGCCGCCCGCATGTTCGGCGCGCCGCTCACCGTGACGGCGCTCGGGCCGCTCGGCCAGTTGCCGGATCATGCGGCGATTGCCGCGCGGATCGCCTGATCTCATGTCGATTTCGCGATGGCTCGGCATTCCGGGATTTGCGTCGATCCACGCCCCGCGGCTCGAAGGCGCGTCGGTTTACCTCCGCATACCGCGCCGCGCCGATTTCCCGGAATGGGCCGCTCTCAGGGATATCTCGCGCGGTTTTCTCCAACCCTACGAGCCGCGCTGGACGAAGGCATCGCTGACGGGAAAATCCTATCGCGCGCGCCTCGCCCGCATGGCCGACGAATCGCGCGCGGGCGGCGGCTGCGGCTTTTTCATTTTCCGGCGCGCCGACGATGCGCTGCTGGGCGGCGTCAACCTGGTGAATATCCGCCGGGGTGTCGTGCAGGCCGCGAGCCTCGGCTACTGGATCGGCCGGCCCCATGCGCGGCAGGGCTATATGGCGGATGCGCTCGCCTGCCTGATCGACTACGCCTTCGGCGAACTCGGCCTGCACCGGCTCGAGGCCGCCTGCCTGCCGGACAATGCCGCCAGCCGCGCGCTGTTGCTCGGCGCGGGTTTTGAGGAGGAAGGCACCGCGCGCCGCAGCATCCGCATCGACGGCGAATGGCGGGACCACGACATGTACGGGCTGGTCCGCTAGTCCCGCGTCGCGCGCTCGTACCACCAGGCGGCCGCGAGACCGAAACCGCTGTTCACGAAAAACACGAGAAGCGGCATCAACGGGCCCTTGTTAAGCCCGAACATGCCAAGCGGCGTCTGGGGAAAGAACACGACGAGCGCCACCAGCGAGGCGGCGGCGCCAAGCAGCAAGCCCCTGATCCACCAGTTCCGGGTCAGGAACGGGGCGACGAGCAGAAGGCCCCAAAGCCCGCCCCAGACGATCTGCTTGTAAAGGAACGCTGGCAACGCCGGCGGCGGCAGATCGAGCCCGATCGCGGCCAGCAGGCCCGAGCGGTTCAGAACGGAAAGGAGGATGACATTGACCAGGCCGCCGATCGCACCGGCGGTGAAGGCAACTGAGAGATTGCGAAGCATGATGGATCCCGGGCTGAATGCACCGGTCAGGCGTGACCGGCCTCTCCGGACAACATTGACGCATCGAATCCGATCTTGGCAATAGCCCGGTTCCAGATCCCGTCCACGTCGTCGGCGAACAGCAGCGAGGCGTCGGACGGCACATGGAGCCAGCCGTTGGCCTGGATTTCGGTTTCGAGCTGTCCCGGTCCCCAGCCCGAGTACCCCAGCGCGAGGAGCGCGTTGTCGGGGCCGTCACCGGCGGCGATCTCGCGGAGGATATCGACCGAGGCGGTCAACGCCACCTCGCCATCGACTTTCATGGTGCCCTCGGCGTCGTACTCGCCCGAATGCAGGACGAAACCGCGCCCGGCCTCGACCGGTCCGCCCGAATGAACACGAATCTGCTGCGCCAAGTCGCCAGTCTTGATTTCGAGTTGCTCGAGCAGTTCCTCGAACGACATGGAGTCGAGAAGCTTGTTGACCACCAGTCCCATCGCGCCATCTTCGGTATGGGCGCAGAGATAGATGACCGTGCGCTCGAAGCGCTGGTCGGACATGGTCGGCATCGCGACCAGCAGCTGTCCGCTCAGGTATCCCTGGGTCACTTCGCTCTGGCTCTCGTCGCTTTGGGGGATGTCGTTTTCGCTCATGCCGGGTCGCCACTGTGGACTGTCAATAGTGCCTGCTGCGCCGCCCGCATGACAAGCGGACATCGGGCCGGCGGACGAAGAAGTGAATTGAAACAACAAAATGTGACCGGATTTTGAGTCCATGCTGCCTATATTGGAATGACATGATGTTCGCGCGCCGCCGCCCTCTGGAAAAACAACCCGTGAAACTGGCTGGATCAGTGCTGAAGTTGCTGCTCGCGCCGGCCGCCACTGCCGGTGCGCTGTTCATCGCGGGTGCTGCCTTCGCGGCGAGCTCGAACGTCGTCACGACGGATCACACCGTGCTCGCGCTGCGGTCGGCGCAGACGGCGGTCCAGCGCGAGGACACGATCCAGCTTGGTCTGCATTTCAAGCTCAAGCCGGGCTGGAAGGTCTACTGGCGTTCGCCGGGCCCTGGCGGGTATCCGCCCCAGATCGACTGGACCGGGTCCGAGAACGTCGCCAATGCCGAGATGCAGTGGCCTGTTCCGGAGCGTTTCACCGTGCTGGGGTTCGAGACCCTCGGCTACAAGAAGGAAGCGGTGTATCCGATCAAGCTGCAGGTTCAGCGCCCGGGTGAGCCGGTCAAGCTGCGGGCCAAGGTCAACTACCTCACCTGCGACGATATCTGCGTGCCCTACGAGGCGCTGCTCCGGCTCGACCTGCCGGTGGGCGCCCCGCAAACCTCCGCCTGGGCGCACCTCATCGATACCTGGCGCGCGCGCCGGCCGGTCACGCCCGAGATCGGCGGCATCAAGGTCGGCAAGACAGTCGTGCAGGGCCCGCCCGAACGCCCCGTCCTGACGGTCACGGCGACGTCAACGAAACCCTTCGAGAAGCCCGATCTATTTGTCGAGGGACCGCCGCCGTTTGAATTCGGCGCGCCGCGCGT
>JAJFFI010000521.1 GCA_021776755.1 Alphaproteobacteria bacterium
GAAATGGCCGAGCATCTTGATCATATTGTGCTGTTTTCCGGCGACGGCGATTTCCGCCGGCTCGTCGAGGCGGTTCAACGCAAGGGCGTGCGGGTCTCGGTGGTGAGCACCGTGAAGTCGCAGCCGCCGATGGTGGCCGACGAGCTCCGCCGCGAGGCCGATCATTTCCTCGAACTCATGGATCTCAAGGCGCACATTGCCCGCGACCCCGCCGAGCGCGCCGCCCGTATCGCGCATCACGAAGAGCGCGAGGCCCGGGACAGCGACTACGAGGAAGATGGCTACGGCGAGGACGATGAGGTCTTGGAAGAGGCCCAATGACGCCACCGCGCGCCCGACCCGCCCAGTACCCCGCTTCGTGCCCCTCGCCGTGAACTTTCAGGACCCGCCCCGCGACTGCGGGCTCTGTCCGCGTCTCGCTGCCTTCCGCGAAGCCAACCGCGGGAAGTTTCCCGATTTCCACAATGCGCCGGTGCCGGCCTTCGGGCCGCTCAAGGCGCGCCTGCTGATCGCCGGCCTCGCGCCGGGGCTGAAGGGGGCGAACCGCACCGCCCGTCCCTTCACCGGCGACTGGGCGGGCGACCTGCTCTATCCGACGCTCGCGAAATTCGGATTTGCCCGGGGCACCTACGCCGCCGAACCGGATGACGGCGTGGCGCTCGTGGACTGCCGCATCACCAACGCGGTGCGCTGCGTGCCGCCGGAAAACAAGCCGGTCGCCGCCGAGGTCGCCGCCTGCCGCCCTTTCCTGGTGCGGGAGATCGAGGCGATGGAAAATCTTTCGGTGGTGCTGGCCCTCGGCGGAATCGCGCACAAGGCGGTGCTGGCCGCTCTCGGCCTGAAGCAGAGCCACGCGAAATTCGCCCACGGCGCAATGCACGAACTGCCCGATGTGGTGCCGAATGCGCGCTTCGTGCTGGCCAACAGCTACCACTGCTCGCGCTACAACACGAACACCGGCCGTCTGACGACCCAAATGTTCGAGGACGTCTTCGCCGAAATCGCACGGCGGCTCTAGACAGCGGCCCAAAAAAAAGAAGGGCCGCGGAACATTTCTGCTCCGCGGCCCAACCGGCACCTGAGGGAATGTGGGATCAGCGCCGGTAGATTTGGCAACCCACTTCGGCCTGCCGCCTCATTCGGGTACTTCGATCCCTCGGGACAATGCGTCCCGTCCCTCCGCAGTTATCTCAGCGTGTCGGTTAACGCCGGCTCAGCCTCCGCGATTGCCGCGATTGCCACCGCCGCGGCCGCTTCGGCCGTTACGATCACCGCCGCCACGATTGCCGCGGTTGGCACCATCGCCGCCGCCACGATTGCCGCGGTTGCCACGGTTGGCACCATCGCCGCCACCGCGATTGCCGCGATGGGCGCCGTCGCCGCCGCCGCGATTACCGCGATTGCCCATGCGGGTGCCGCGGCCGTCACCGAAGTTGCCGCTACGGTTGCGCCAGCGCGGTGTAGCGGCCCGGCGATTCGGGGCCCAGCCGCGATGCCGTGCCCGGGGCGGTGCCCAGTTCTGGCCATTCCGGCGCGGCGCCCAGCCACGCTTGTATCCGCGCGCCGGGGCCCAGGCCCGTCCGCGATGACGCGGCGGAGCCCAGCCACGATGGCGGGCCCGGGGCGGAACCCAGCCGCGATGGCGGCGCGGAGTCCATTTGTTCCCGCGATGGCGTTTCGGAACCCAGCCTCGACCGCGATGGCGCGGCGGCACATAGCGATGATCGACGCCACGCCCGGCAACGGGGATGAATACGACGTCGCGGCCGTTGTTGCCGTCGCCGTAATTGCCATCGTCAAGTTCCCGGGAGCGCGTGCGGATTTCAAACCCGCCGCCGTTGTCGCCGCCGATGCCGATGGCGATCTCGGTTTCCCGCTCGGTCTGTGCCTGGGCCGGTGCGGTCATGCCAAAGACCGCCGCGGCGGCGGCCAGCGTCGCGGAAAATTTCAAAACCGAAAGTCTGGATAGGGACCCCGCGCGTGCCTCTCGTCGCACAGACGGACTCGTCCTGGATGGAAACATCTCGACTTACCTCCGTAATGTCCGACTCTCCCTCAAGATCCCGGCCGGAGGTTGCTGTCACTTCGTCATACGGAGCCTTGTTGCGGCCTATCCCCGGCCGCGGCAAGAAAATGAAAGAAAAATTTACACTGGACTAACATCCTGAAAAATAAGCCGCAGCGAGCTCCGTGTCCGGAACCCGCTGCGGCTCGCAACCGGGGCGGTGGGACGACCCTACGACAGATCCCGCCCCGCTTTGCTTCTATGCCGGCTCACCGATTACCGGCGGAAAGACCGGCTCTCGAACGTCTTGGTCCGGGTGTCGCCATTGGGGCGGGTCCATGTCACGTCGCGGGTGACGTGGCGGCCGTCGCGGACCAGGGAGACATCCTTGCCAAAGGTTTTGCCTGACGAATTCGTGCGCGAGAACGTGCGGTTGAAGCCGTCATCCGTGCGCTCGAAGTTCTTCTCGTAAGTCCCGCTGCCTCCGCGCCGGGTGCGGTAGGCGCCCGACTCCATCCGCCCGGTGTCGGTGCGCGCACCGGTGCCGCGATAGCGAATGCCCCCGCCGCGCGAATTCCTGGCCCATCCGCGCGTGGCATAGGTGCCCTCGCCCGTGCGCTTGACCTGGCGGCCCGTCGTGCGCCAGGCGCCGTTCGGGCGCCGGGTCGCGGAATAGCGCTGGCCCAAGCCGCGGTCTCGGTTCCAGCGAGCCGCGGTCACGCGCCGGCCGGTGCCGTTGCGGTTTTTCCAGCGGGTCGATGTGTAGGATTTGCTCCCGTGCCTGGTATGATTGCGCGTGTAGCGGTCGCGCTTGTAGACGCCCTTGCCGCCCGGCCCCTTGTAGACCCCGTAGCGGTGCTTGCCGCCAGCCTCGGCTGGCGTCGCGAATGTTGTCTGAAGTCCGAAGACGCCTGCGGCCAGTGCCGCCATGACCGCGAACCGCGCAGCGCCCCGGGTTGTGCGTTTGAGAACTGACATGATTTCCACCTCCTGATTTGCCCGGCCTCCCTCGAAATCCCAAACCGGAGATTGCCATCAGGAAGTCATACGCAGGCGGGTTCAGCGGCATCCCCTGTCGCGGGTAAAATGCGCAGCCGTGGCGTTTCAGATCAGGGGTTGGCGCGGAGCCAGGCGGTCAGGGCCTGCACGTCGATGAAGGTGCGGGGAGCATCGAGCTTGCCGCTGATCTTCATTTCGAGCGGCGGCGCCTTGGGGATGGCGTCGAAGCGGAAGGCGGAGACAACATCAAGCGTGCCGGCGGCAAGATCGACCATGCCCCGGGTTTCACCGTCGCCACCATCGGCATCGAGCACGCCCTTGGTGAAGGTCAGGCGGCCGTCCTTGAAGACGCCGGCAAGGCGGAGGGTCTCGAATTTGGTGCTGCCCCGGGTCATCGCCCCAGACAGCAGCCCGAGGATGCCGACGCCCCCGGCCCGCTCACGGATCCCGGCGTTCGCCGCCTGCAGATCGAACCCGCGAAGCTCGCCGTCATTGGCCTCGAGCACGACCTCGCCCGTGAGCGAGGACACCAGGGTGCGGGGCGAGGCGCCTTCTCCGGAGAGCTCGACCTCAAGGCCGGCCTTGCCCGCGGCGAGACCGACGATTTCCTTGTCCTTCAGACTGATGCCGCCGACGAACCGGGTGAGATCGGCGTCGTCCGCATCGATCCGGATCGCCAGTTTCGGGATCGCCCGGGCGTCGAGCGTGAGTTCGCCCTCAATCGTGCCGCCATAGGCCTCGCCCGAGAAATTCGTGACGGCGAGCAGGCCCTCGCTGAGCGCGATCCGCGCCCGGGGCGCCTCAATGCGGACGGTGCCGAGATCGAGTGCGCTGGCCTTCAGCGAGACTGCCAGGTCGAAAAGATGAAGCGCGGTGAGGTCGAAGGGTGTCGCCGGCCAGCCGGAGGCCGCACCTGCACTGCCGCTGCCAGCCCCCGATGTGACGCCACTCGTTCCGGCGGCGGGTGTGACGATGTCCGGCGGCGGCGCGGCGGCGCCGGCGACCAGGGCCGCCAATACCGGACCGCTGATCTCGCTTGCGGCGAGATCGGCCGTCAGTTTGCGCCGTCCGTCCTTTTCGTCGAGCCGGCCGGTGCCGGTGAGCGAGCCGACGCCGTTGGCGTCCTCGACCGTTACGTTGAGCGACCAGTCGCCGTCCTGCTTGCCCTGGGTGAGCCGCAGCTTGCCCGAGAGCGGACCCGACACGGCGCCGGCGTCCTTGCCGAGGAACCTGAGCAGCCGCGCGGTGTCGGACACTTTCGCGCGGCCCTCGATGTCGACATGCGCGCCCCCCGCGCCGTGCCGGAGTGCACCGGAGATCTCGACCGTCGCGCCGCCGAGGTCGGCGAGCACGAACTGATGGAGGGTCTGACTTTTCTCGCGCCGCTCGAAACGGAGCGCCAGCGGCCCGTGCGGGCGCTCGCGCCAGCTGACGGCGCGGGCGTCGAGCTTGAAATCGAGATCGACTGCTTGCCAGAGCGTCTCCCAGTCGATGGCTTCGGGATTGGCGCCCTCTTCGCCCTGGCTCGCGGGTTTCAGTGCGGGCTTTGCCTCCTCGCCGGTCTTCGGCAAGGCCCGCGGCAGATAGGCATCGAGGTCGAGCGCCGCCGTCTCGATCACCAGCGTGACCCGCGGGCGCGGCAGGAAATCGACCGCCGCCGCCCCCTCGAATCTCGCAAGGTCGACGTTGACCATCATTTCAGAAAGCCGGATCGCGTCCGAACCCGCCGACAGCCGCGCCTTGAGGCTCGACTGACGGAGCCGGTCGGCCGGCACGCCCGCAACATCGACCGCGAGCCAGTCGAGCGTGCCCCGGAGATTGCCTGCCTCGGCATTGACCGTACCGTCGAACCGCGTGAATCCCCGGGCCTCGTGAAACGCGCCGGCGACCTCGACCCGTGCAGCACCCGGCAACAAGGCCGTGAGTTTCTCGACCGCAAGCCGTCCGTCGCGGAGCGAGGCGCGGGCCTCGGTCCCGCGGATGACGCTCCTGTTCAGCACGACCGCATCAATTGCGATGGTGAGATCGATGTCGGTGCCGTCCGGCAATTCGATGCCGTGATATCCGTGCCCGTTCCCGGTCCCTGCCCCGCCCGACGCGTCCCCGCTGCCCGAGCCGCCGCTGCTCCCGCCGCCCCCGGCCGCGGGCGCGACGCCTTCGTAGGCCTGCATGACGGCATCGAGATCGACACGGTTGACCCGCACCACGGCCTTCGTCAGGGATCGCGGGCGGGTGGGCCCGGCGAAAGTCATGTCGATGTCGCCCCGGATCGAGGTCCCATCGAGATCGAGCGCAAGCCCGGCAATCCGCGCACCGGTCCCGGACGCGGTCAGCGTCGCCTCGCCGGTCATCGGCCCCGCAAGCGCCTTCGGCGGCATGGGAAGTCCGAGCCCGGCCAGGATGAGGCCCGCGGGTGCGCGGACAGACTGGCCCTCGATCCTGAGTTTTCCGGCAAAGCGCGGATCGTCGCCCGGGTTCGAGACGATGCCCTTGATCCAGACCCGTCCGGTGCCGGAGGGTCCGTCTGCCGGGATCAGCGTCACCGTCAGCGGCATCGCACCATCGGTTTCGCCGGGACCTACCGAAAATTCGACCCGCACCAGGCCGAGACCGCCGGGCGCCGCCGTGCCCATGCCCTTGAACGGCCCCGCCAGCGTTTCGGCGGACAGGCGCATGTCGATGCGGTCGGCGACGAACGGCGGATGCTTGCCGGCCCGGTCGATGCGAATCTCGCCGCTCTGCACCTGAATATTGTCGAGCCGGAAACTCAGCCCGCTCCCCGCACTGCCGCCCTCGCCTCCGGTCTCGACCACGAGGCCGGTGTTGCCCTCGGCCCGGGAGCGGGTGGATTTCCAGTTGCCATCGGCAAGCCGCACTTTCGGCGCGACCAGCAGCACCGAGGTCGCCTCGACCCGCCCCGCGAACAGCGGCAGGAGCCGCAATTCCATGTCGAGTCGGCCGATCTCGGCGAGTGCCGGCGTGCCCTTCGCACCCGAAACGGTGACCTTCTCCGCCCGGAGCGACGGCGCCGGCAGCAACCTCAGATCGATATCGCCCGCGATGCGGACGTCGTGTCCGGTGATCGCCGTGGCGCGGGCCTCGATCTCGGCCTTGTAGTCGCTCCAGTCGATGAAATGCGGCACGACGGCCGCCGCCGCCACGGCAAGCAGCAGCGCCCCGAGCGCCAGATAGATCAGCCCCTTCAGAATCCTGTACACGTCAGTTCTGGTATCGCTTGTGAAGGACGGGTGTGTGGAACGGGATGGCCGGTAGCCCCCTGCGGCCTCCGTATGCCTTAGCAGAGCCGGACAACGGCGCAAAGCCTCTCCCGCGTTGCAGGGGTCCTGCCTGTCGGTATCCGTTTTCTGACAAGGGAAAAAGGCGGCGTCATGGCGGTGCGTGTCCGCGGTCGGCTGGCGCGGCCGAGTCTTGTCGATCGCCATGGCATTGACATAACTAGAAAACCGGTTATATAGAAATGTATGAGCATTTCGACACCCACCGCACGGTCCCTCGCCGCCCTCGGGCATGACGCGCGCCTTGGTATTTACCGTCTGCTGGTGAAGGCCGGCGAGGACGGTCTGACCGTGGGTGAGATCGGCCAGCATCTCGGACTGGCCGCCTCGACCCTGGCGCATCACCTGCGCACGCTTGTCGAGGCCGGGCTGGTTCTCCAGACCCGGCGGGGGCGCGAGGTTTTGAACAGTGTTGATTTCAAAGAGATGCGCCGGACCGTTGAGTTCCTGACGTCCGAATGCTGCACCGGCGTCACCCTCCAACGCGAAGACGATGCCGCATGACACGCCGCACCGCGCTTGCCCTGAAACAATCGAATAAACGGTGATCTGAGATGACCGACATCGCCCTTCCCGCGCGGCCCAGCCTGTTCTCCCGCCTCTGGACGCATCAACGGGTCTGGCTGGCGTCGGCGCTGATCCTCGCGATCGTTGCCGCTGTCTCGCCGGCACAGGCCATCGACAGCCTTGCGTTCGTGGCGGAAGCGCTCTGGAACACGGCGCCGTTTCTGGTGCTGTCGATCCTGATCGCCGCCTGGGCCGGGGCGAGTGGGGCGGACAACCTGATTGCCCGGGCGTTTACCGGCTCGCCTCTTTTGATGATTCTGCTGGCAGCACTTGCGGGCGGACTCTCGCCGTTCTGTTCCTGCGGTGTGATACCGCTGATCGCGGCGCTGCTGGCGATGCGGGTGCCACTCTCGGCGGTGATGGCGTTCTGGCTCGCGTCCCCGGTGATGGACCCCTCGATGTTCGTGCTGACTTCAGGCGTGCTCGGCATCGAGTTCGCGGTTGCCAAGACGGCTGCCGCCGTCGGGCTCGGAGTCGCGGGCGGGCTGGCCGTGCTGGCCTTGTCGAAGACCGGCGCGCTCGCGGATCCCCTGCGCGCGGGCATCGGCGACGGCGGTTGCGGCGGCTCAACCGTCCGCGCACCAAAGCCGGTCGTCTGGCAGTTCTGGAAGTTTCCCGAACGGCGCGCCAAGTTCGCCGCCGAATCGTGGAAGACCACGCTCTTTTTGGCGCAATGGCTGGTGCTGGCGTTTCTGCTGGAAAGCCTGATGCTGGCACTCGTTCCCGCCGAGACCATTACTTCGCTGCTGGGCGGCACGGGGATCGGGCCCATCGCACTGGCCACGGTCGTCGGCGTACCCGCCTACCTGAATGGCTATGCCGCGCTGCCGCTGGTCGGCGGGCTGATCGCGCAGGGCATGGCGCCCGGCGCTGGGCTCGCCTTCCTGGTTGCCGGCGGGGTGACGTCGCTGCCCGCCGCGATCGCGGTCTGGGCGCTGGTCAAACCGAAGGTCTTCGGTCTCTACATCGCGCTGTCGCTGTCAGGCGCGTTTGCCTGCGGGCTGCTGTTCCAGGCGTGGACTTCGGTCTAGCGTCCGCCTCTTACAGCCCGAGCCTAGTTTGAGAGCACGCCGGGCCAGTTGCCGTTGGCCTTCGAGATATTGCCCGGAATGTCCTTCTGCCAGCGCGACTGAACGCCGCTGGAGTAATTGAGATAGAGCTTGCCATCGACGATCTTCCACGCGGACGGGTCGATCGAGGCGGTATAGCCCTGGCTGACTGCCCAGGCACAATAACCGCCGTACTGCGGCGCGTATTTGCCGGGGTCCGCCTCGAACTTCGCCAGATTGCCGGCCGAGGAGAACTGCCACGTCGCGCCGTTCCACGAGGTCGCATGCGCCGACGTTCCCTTCACCGGCTTGCCCTCGGTGAAATAGGCGACCGGGTCGTACCCCCGGATCGCGAGGCCGTCGGCCGCAAACACCTTGTCCTTGGCCGCGAACGCGCTGCCAGCGAGCACCGCCAGGATCGCGGCCACCAGAACCAAATAGTTCAGCGCCGCAAGCGCCGACCGGGCCATGCCGTGGGACCGCAGCATGCTCATCGGAATGCTTTTCGACCCAATTGCTGGCGGAACAGGTGGGGGTGCCGGCTGCATGTTATCTCTCCCTCGAAAAAATGACCGCTGCACCGCGCAGCGAACCTTGGCTCCGGTATGCCGATTCCCGGCGGCAATGGCCATACACGGTTATTCAAAACTCTGTGACGAATTCGGCGGCATCGTGATCGCTGTCACAGACGCCATGTTTGTATGCGAATAGAAGTCCGCCATGCACGGACAGGTAGTCCGGCGCATATTTCAGACTGCACCCGTGACGGAGACGACAGGATGTCCACCACCGCACACACCCCGAATACGCGCGCGCCCAATGTGCGCTTCCGCAACGCCCGGCGGGCGGATGCTCACGAGATCGCCCGGCTGTTCGAGATCGCTTCGGACGGCGTCGCGACCTACGTCTGGTCGCTGCTCGCCGACGAGTATCCCGGCATGCCGGTGATCGAGATCGGCGCCCGGCGCTATGCCCGCGAAGGTTTCGAGTTCAGCTACGAGAACTGCCTGATCGCCGAAGTCGACGACGGCTTCGGACCCGAAACGATCGGCTTCATGCACAGCTTTCCGGTGCCCGAGGCCGCCAACGACAACGTGCCGGCCCCAAGCGACAAGCCCGACCCGGTGCTGTGCCCGTACTCCGAACTCGAATGCGGCGGCAGCCTCTATATCGCGGGCCTTGCGCTGCATCCCGAATGGCGCGGCCGCGGCATCGGCAGCCGCCTGCTCTCGCTAGCCCGCCAGCGGGCGCTCGCCATGGGGCTCCACAAGGTCAGCCTGGTCGCATTCGAGCAGAACGAGGGCGCGGTCCGGCTCTATCGCCGCCACGGGTTCACGGTGACGAAATCCCGCGGCATGGTGCCGCACCCGATGATCCATGTGACCGGCGGACAGGCGCTCTTGATGGTGCGGGGGGCGGCGTAGGGGAAGCGGATAGCCGTCAGTTTTCAGCCTTGAGCCCCCTCTCCCCTTGAGGGAGAGGGTTGGGGTGAGGGGCGGGCGCGCGTCTGCGCGCCGAAAGAGTTATCGAGGGAGAAATCCAGGTCTTCGGCCGGCGGACGCCGGCCACCCCCTCACCCTGCCCTCTCCCCCATTCGTGGAGAGGGTTCATTTTTATTTGGCTATTGGCTGAAAGCTGAGGGCTGACGGCTAGCTAAACCCGGACGATCTTGCCCGGGTTCATGATGTTGTCCGGATCGAGCGCGATCTTGATCTGGCGCATGACGGAGACCGCCTCGCCGTGTTCGGCGACCAGGAAATCCATCTTGCCGTAGCCGATGCCGTGCTCGCCGGTGCAGGTGCCTTCCATGGCCAGCGCCCGCATGACCATGCGTTCGTGCAGCTCTTCGGCGGCTTTCACTTCTTCGGGGTCGTCGAGATCGGCGAGCAGGACGAGGTGGAAATTGCCGTCGCCGACATGGCCGACGATGGGGGCGATCAGGCCGCTCGCGTCGATGTCCTTCTTGGTCTCGAGGATGCATTCGGCAAGCCGCGAGATCGGCACGCAGACGTCGGTCGCCCAGATCGCGGCGCCCGGACGGAGCGCCTTGCAGGCATAGGCCGCATCATGGCGGGCCTGCCAGAGCTTCGAGCGTTCCTCGGTGCTGCTGGTCCAGGTGAAGTCGGAG
>JAJFFI010000522.1 GCA_021776755.1 Alphaproteobacteria bacterium
ACTTGCCCAACCCCCTCCGCCTCTTCCGGATGCCGATGCGGCGCTAGACGGCAACCGGTGCGCGGCTAGTCCGTCTTCGGCTTCAGCCAGGTGACGTGGCCCATCTTGCGGCCGGGGCGGGCCTCGCGCTTGCCGTAGAGGTGCACGCAGGCCGCGGGATCGGCGGTCAGCGTCTTCCAGTCGGCGACGTCATCGCCGACGAGGTTCTTCATCACTATGTCGGCGTGGCGCGCGGGGTCGGCGAGCGGCAGGCCCGCAACAGCGCGGACGAACTGCTGGAACTGGCTGACAACGCAGCCATCCTGGGTCCAGTGCCCCGAGTTGTGCGGGCGCGGCGCCATCTCGTTGACCAGCACCTCGTCGTCCCGGGTAACGAACATCTCGACGGTGATGAGGCCCACCACATCGAGCGCGTCGGCAATCGCGATCGAGGTCTCTCGCGCCGCCACTGCAATGGCAGGCGCGATGCGGGCGGGCACCAGTGCGCGGTCGAGCATGTGATTGGCCTGCACGGTTTCGGTGACGTCGAAGGCCCGCGCCGACCGGTCGATGCCGCGGGCCACCACCACCGCGATCTCGCAGGCAAAATCGACGAACCCCTCGAAGACCGCGGCCTCCTCGCCGACCTCGGACCAGGCTTCGGCGAGCGGTGTGTCGGGCTTGATGCGCGCTTGACCCTTGCCGTCATAACCGTGGCGCGCCGACTTGAGCACACCGTTGTGACCGATCTCGCCGACCGCCGCCTCGAGATCGGCGAGCGACTCGACATTGACCCAGGGTGCTGTGGGAATTCCCTGACCGTTGAGAAAGCGCTTTTCCTCGCGCCGGTCCTGGGCAACGCGAAGCGGTTCCCAACCCGGGCGGACCGGAAGGGTCTTCTCGAGCATCTGGACGGTCTCGAACGGGATGTTCTCGAACTCGAAGGTGACGACATCGACGGCGCCGGCGAACCGGGCCAGTGCGTCCGCATCGTCATAGGCCGCGACGGTGGCGGAAGCCGCCACCCGGGCCGCCGGGCTGTCGTCTTCGGGGGTGAAGATATGGCAGTCGTAGCCGAGTTCGGCCGCTGCCAGCGCCGCCATGCGGCCGAGTTGCCCGCCGCCAAGGATGCCGATGGTCCCGCTGGGCGCGATGATCCGCGGCGGCGCCAAGCTAGCCGTCCGGCCGTTCGGCGACCGATGCGGTCTGGTTGGCGCGCCAGTCAGCAAGCGATTTGGCGACGGCCTCATCCGAAAGCGCCACGACGGAGGCCGCCAGCAGGGCAGCATTGACCGCCCCTGCCCGCCCGATCGCCAGCGTGCCGACCGGGACGCCCGCCGGCATCTGGACGATCGACAGCAGGCTGTCCATGCCCGAAAGCGCCTTGCTCTCGACCGGAACGCCGAACACCGGCAGCGCCGTCATCGCCGCCGTCATGCCGGGCAGATGCGCGGCCCCGCCCGCGCCCGCGATGATCACCTTGAGGCCGCGGCCCGCGGCACTTCGCGCATATTCGGTCATGCGGTCCGGAGTGCGGTGCGCCGAGACGACACGTGTTTCGTGGACCACACCCAGCGCGTCGAGCGTCTCGGCGGCATGGCGCATCGTCTCCCAGTCCGACGTGCTGCCCATGATGATGCCGATATCGGGCGCGCCGTTTTCCGTGCTCGCCGCCATTGTATGCCTCCAGTGCGCCGGCAGGACTCGCCAGTGCGTTCGCGAAAGCGCGCGATTATAGGTTTTGCGGGATTGATGTCCATACAAGTGCTTGGACAAGTGCTTGGACAAGTGCCCGGAATCCCGGTCCTGACGCGGAAAATCCGGGCACGGACGGTTTCGGTCAATGAATTATTAACCGTGTCCTCAATATGCTGGGAAATGACCAATTTCCGCGGATCTACCCGCGGTTGCACAAACACAGTGGCGGGGTTCCGGCGGACATGAAAATCGGGCAAAACACGAATGCGGCTGCGCTGCTTCACGCCGACACGACGCTGCGGCCGGGCGTCGGCCAGAGCAAACCGGCCCGGCGCGCGGCGAATGCCGGCAAAATGGGCGACGTCAGCTCGGTCATGGGCATCCCGGAAGAGGAGCTGACCCCGAAGGTCCGCGCCGCCATCCAGATGCTGATGGAAGAGGTCGACCGGCTGCGCCAGGAACTTTCCCAGACCAAGCAGCGGATCGACCATCTTGAAGAAGA
The DNA here is from genome assembly GCA_021776755.1 of Alphaproteobacteria bacterium. GTDB lineage: Bacteria > Pseudomonadota > Alphaproteobacteria > JAJFFI01 > JAJFFI01 > JAJFFI01. Next base: position 2,180 of record JAJFFI010000522.1, read on the forward strand.
GGCCGACCAGGATGCCCTGGTGCCGGCGGCCAACCGCCGCGCTTTCATCCGCGAGCTTTCGCGCATGATGTCGATTTCCGAACGCTACGGCACGCCCGCGAGCCTGCTGTTCTTCGACGTGAACAACATGAAGGCAATCAACGACGGCTTCGGGCACGGGGCCGGCGACACGGCGCTGGTCCATATCGCCGAGACCTTGCGCGCGCAGGTGCGCGACACCGATACCGTCGGCCGTCTCGGCGGCGACGAATTCGGCACCCTCCTGTCCCATACCGACGAAGCCAATGCCAAGGAGAAGGCGCAACATCTCGCCGACAAGATCGCCGAGTCGGAGGTGACCTTCGAGGACCACACGTTCAACGTGGCGGTTGCCTGGGGTGTTTACACCCTGAAAGGCAACGAGGAGGCCGCAACCGCCCTGCATGCGGCCGACCAGGCGATGTACGCATTCAAGCGCAAGGCCACCGGCACCTGAGACAGCACGGCTGTCGCCAGTCAGGCGATGATGTCGGGGATCAGCGTGTTCTCGATCCGGATGATCTCGTCCCGCAGCCGCAGCTTGCGCTTTTTCAGGCGCTGGATTTGCAACTGATCGAACGGCGCCTCGTCACCGATCCGCGCAATCACATCGTCGAGATCGCGATGTTCGGCAGTCAGTTCTTCGAGTTTTTCGGTGAGGGCCTTGCGGGCCTGTTCGTCCATGCGGGCACCCGGGATGCGTCGAGGCCACTATCATATCAGATTGGCCAATGGCTGGGAGTGGCGTTTCACGCGCTTTCGCGCCAGTGTACACTCCGGCCCTCGCGCAAGGCAGGCGCCAGACACTGAATTGGGAACGGGGTGCCCGCGCCTGGCGGGCGCCGGACACTGAATTGGGAACGGGGACAGTGTGATGGACGGATTTCCCGACTGCGCGTTCTGGGATTTCTCCAGGCAGACTTACGACAAGAGCGGCGTGTCGACGGCCTGTCTCGGGCTGCAGAACCGTCTCGGTATCGATGTCAACGTGCTGCTGTTCTGCTGTTTTGCGGCCGCCGAGGGGCATCCGCCGCTGGGCGAACGGGCGATCGGGCGGGCGATCAAGTCCATCGCCTCGTGGAACCTCGAAATCGTCCAGCAACTGCGCGCGGTGCGCACCTCGCTGAAAAATCCCTATGAGGATGCGCCGAAGGCTGTCGTCGCCGCGCTGCGGGACCGGACCCTGACGCTTGAGCTCGAATGCGAGCATGTCGAACAGCTCATCCTCGCGGCCCAGTTGCCTGAAGAACCCAACTCGTCCGTCGTGCCCTCCGAACAGCCAGGCGTCGCGGCAGCGAACGTGATTGCCTATCTCGGCGTTCTGAAAGCGGAACCAGGCCGCCAGGACGTCGACGATCTTGGCGGGGTCATCCAGGCGTGTTTCGAAGACTTCGACCCCGAAGTGCTCGCATCGCTCGTGAAGGTGCCCACCGAATAGGACGGCGGTACCAGGTCTGCGGCCAGGGTCAGGCTTCGCGGGTTTCGACCGCGCGGAGCGTCGAAACCTCGACAGGCTCCTCGCCGTCCGTGTCCTCGCGCCAGCGATGCGCAATCCCGGCATCCAGCCCGAAAAGATCGAGGATGCGCCCGACTGTATGATCGATGACGTCGGCCACGGTTTCGGGGCGCGCGTACATCGCCGGCACCGGCGGGGCGATCACCGCACCCATCTCGGCAAGCGTCAGCATGTTGCGGAGATGAACCGCGTGAAGCGGCGTCTCGCGCACACCGAGCACGAGCCGGCGTTGCTCCTTGAGCGACACATCGGCCGCGCGGGTGAGCAGGTTCGAGGTGACGCCGCTTGCAAGCTCCCCGAGCGTCTTCATCGAGCAAGGCAGGATAATCATGCCGAGGCTGCGGAACGAGCCGGACGCCGGCCCTGCGCTGATATCGCCCACGGCGTGGACATGATCGGCCAGCGCCTTGACTTCCGGCATGCGCCGGTCGGTTTCGAGCGCGAGCGTCTGTTCAGCCGCCTTGCTGACCACCAGATGCGTCTCGACCGGCAGTTCCGCCAGCACCTCGAGAAGCCGCACGCCGTAGATCGCGCCGGAGGCGCCGGACAGGCCCACGACGATCCGGTCCGGGGCGGTTTGGGAGGCGTTTTTCATGTGATCTCCGGGGCTTGCGGGGCGGCCGCGCCGATTGGCGAAAATCGCGAATTCGGGTTATGATATGGCACTGACATGACCAAAAACCAACAGTGGAGGATGGAGCATTGTCTCAGGTGAGCCATATCGACGCGTTGAAAGCCAAGCATACGGCCCTCGAAAACGCCATCGTACAGGAAAACACCCGCCCCAATCCCGACGATCTCGTGGTCGCCGAACTGAAAAAAGAAAAACTCCGTATCAAAGACGAACTTGCGCAGTTCGAAGACGCCTGACCCGGCCCGGCGAGCATACGAACCGTCCGGTTCCCGCCCCGCCGATGCTTTGAAAGTCACTGGTTTCCGGTCAATTCGGTCCGACGACGCATCCGTCCGGCTTGCTCGTGCGTAGACTTTTCCGTGAACGTCATGCTGTTGCATCACGTGCGGCCAGAGTTGCGCACCTGACATCCCCCGCTGATTTGTCACTGTGAGGACCGGACCACCAACATGAAACGTGCCCCCCTGAAAATCGGCATTGTCGGTGCCGGCATTGCCGGCCTTGGTGCGGCCTGGCTGCTGTCACGGCGCCACGAGGTCGCGGTCTATGAGGCCAAGGGCCACATCGGGGGCCATTCGCAGACCGTGACTGCGCCTGGCCCGGCATCTGGCCCGGCATCTGGCGTGGACGGGCGGGAAACTCCGGTCGACGTCGGCTTCATCGTCTACAACG
>JAJFFI010000523.1 GCA_021776755.1 Alphaproteobacteria bacterium
CCGTTGTTCTCCTCGCCGAGCAGCGCGTCGTGAGGGACGATGCAATCCTCGAACACCAGCTCGGCCGTGTCCGAACAGCGCCAGCCCATCTTGTCGAGCTTCTTGGCGACCGTCATGCCGGCCATCTCGCGCTGGACCATGAAGACCGAGATGCCGCGCGAGCCCTTCGCGTCGGGGTCGGTGCGGGCGGCGACGAACAGCAGGTCCGCGTTGCAGCCGTTGGTGATGAAGGTCTTGGCGCCGTTGATCTTCCAGCCGTCGTTGCCGTGGCGCACGGCCTTGGTCTTGAGCGCGGCCACGTCGGAGCCACCGTCGGGCTCCGTCACCGCGACCGCCGTGATGATGTCGCCGGTGACGATCTTCGGCATGTAGCTGTCGAGTTGCGCGTCGGTGCCATAGCGCTCGAGATGCGGGGACGCCATGTCGGTGTGTACGGTGACGGTCGCGGTGAAGCCGCCGAAGGTGGAGCGGCCGAGCTCTTCCGCCAGCACGACCGACGCCAGCGCATCCATGCCGCTGCCGCCGTATTTCTCGGGATGCCGTATGCCGAGGAACCCGAGCGCGCCCATCTTCTTGAGCACGTCACGGGGGACGTTGCCGTCGGCTTCCCAGGCGTCGCCGTGGGGGCGGACCTCTTCGGCAACGAATCGCCGCAACTGGTCGCGCAGCATTTCGTGTTCTTCTGAGAAATAGATCGAGTCCATGAAGCCGCCCGGAGAATTGAAAACCGCGGCATTCTGCGGTGCGGGGCACTCCGGATCAACCCGGGAAAAGCGCAGTCTTTCCGGGTGTTTGACGCTCGCGCCACGGCACCCTTACCTTGGGTCCAAGAGGCACCCATCCCATGCAGTCACCCCGAAACCGACCCGATCCCGTCCGCCGGCGCCTGTTGGCGGGGGCCGCCGCGGCGCCGGTTCTGGGGCTGCCGGGATTAGGCGGCCTGTTGTATTCCCGGACGGCGCGCGCCGAGATCGGCGACACGCTGGTGATCGCAGCCTCCTCCGCACCCTCGGAATGGGATCCGACGAGCCCCGCCGCCGCATTCGACGCGCCGCCGCAGTCGGTCTGGCGCGCCGTGTTCGACCCGCTGATCGGCCGCGGACCCAACCTCAAGCTCAAGCCCGCGCTGCTGACCTCCTGGGGCTGGAACGCCGACCGGACGAAGATCTATCTCACGCTCCGCCCCGGCATGGTGTGGCACAACGGCAGCCCGGTGACGATCGAGGACCTGCTGTGGTCGATCGAACGCGCCGCCCGGCGCGAGCCCCAGGGCGAAGCGCGGTTCTGGGGCGATTTCACGCGCATTTCGATCGAAGGCAACACGCTGACCGCCAAAATCAATCGCGCGCCGCCCGATCTCTTCGACCGGCTGGCGCGCAGCACCGCGATCCCGCTGCCGTCGGTTTACTACAAGAAGACCGGGGCGCGGGACTTCGAAAATGCGCCGGTCGGCAGCGGGCCCTATCGGGTGACGGCGATCCGCGAGGGCGAAGTACGGCTCGAGCGGTTCGAGCGCTATTGGGATGTGAAGCCTGCCTTCGAAAAGGTCGCGATCCGGTTCTTGCCCGACCCCGGCGCGCGGGTCCGCGCGGTCGAGCGCGGCGAGGCCCATGTGCTGGTCGACCCGCCATACGACCGCTTCCAAGAGCTGAGCCGGCGCAAGGGCCTGGTCGGACGGAGCCAGCCGTCGACGCAGATCGCCTTTGTTGCGATCAACGATATCGGGCCGATGAAAGACCCGAACGTCCGCCGCGCCGCCCATCACGCGATCCACAAGCCCGCCATCGTCCGCAACTTGCTGAAGGGCTATGGCCGGGTGATCGACACGCTCGAGCCCAAGGGCGCCGGGGCGCACGAAAGCGAGCCGGTGGTACGCTACAATCTGGCACGCGCGGCGGAACTCCTCGGCAGATCGGGCTATTCGAAGGTGCGCCCCGTCCGCCTCACCCTGCAAACCACGCGGCGCCACCGGCCGATGGATTTCGAGACCGCCCAGGCGATTGCCGGCATGTGGGCGCAGATCGGGATCGAGGCCGCGCTCGAGGTGCTCGAACCTGGCGAGATCCGCGAGCTGGCCGCCCAGGATCGGCTCGCACCTGCCTGCCTCCGCACCTGGGACGAGCCGTCGGGCGACCCCAACGGCATTACAGGCACGCTGCTCTGGGGGCCGTCGCCGAATTCGGTGTGGGACACCCAGGAACTGGATGAACAGATCGAGGCGCTGCTCTGGGAATGGCGCGACCCGGAAAAGCGCACCGCCGGCTGGCGCGTGATCGGGCGGTACGCGGCCGAGAACGCCTACGTGCTGCCGCTCTACCAGTATGTGCAGTGCCTCGTACATGCGGACACGCTGGTCTTCGAGCCCCACGGCGCGGGCTGGGTGCTGCCGCAGTCCTTCGCGCGCAAAGCCTGAGCGAGATGTCGGACGCCCGTTTATCCAGTGCCGGGCGCCTCGCGCTCTACAACGCGGCGGTATTTCTCACTCTCGGGATCGTGCTGCCGTTCTGGCCGGTGTGGCTGACGGGGCGGGGGCTCGACCCGGTCGAGATTGGCATCGTCCTCTCGGCCGGCCCGTGGATCCGGATGGTCGTGACCCCGGCGGTCGCGCATTTTGCCGACCGGCATGCGGTCAAGGCACATGCCCGCCGCTGGCTCCTTGTCACGCTGGCGGCAGGGGCGCTCGCATGTTTCGTGGCCTTCCTGTTCGCGGGCACCTTCTGGGCGATCCTCGCGATTTCCGTGCTGGCGGGTGTGTTCTTCGCGCCGGTGATCCCGCTCGGCGAGAACGTCACCCTGCTGCTTTCGGCGCGCGAGGGCTTCAGCTATTCGCGGGTGCGGCTCTGGGGCTCGGTCGCCTTCATCGTGGGCGCCGTCGGCGGCGGATGGTTGCTGGCAGGGCGTCCCAGCGAATGGGTGCTGTGGATGGTGATCGGCGCCCATGTGCTGATGGTCGGAGCCTGCGGTCTGATACCGCCGCTGGCGATGACCCGGGACACGACGGCCGCAGCACCGCTCCGCCGCATCGGACTCAACCGGGCGTTCCTCGTTGTGCTGGGGACGGTTGGATTGATCCAGGCGGGACATGCAGCCTACTACGGCTTCGGCACATTGCACTGGCGTGCGGCGGGCATCGACGAGACCGTGATCGGCCTGCTCTGGGCCGAAGGCGTGA
>JAJFFI010000524.1 GCA_021776755.1 Alphaproteobacteria bacterium
GAAGACCTCGTTGGCGAGATCGATCTGGGAGGGATGGATCGCCCATTTGCCCTCGCAGCCCAGCACGGCCGAACGGTGCGCCTGGGCGCGGTAACCGTCGGGGTCCGAGAAATCGCCGAAGGGGCCGTCGATCGGACGCAGGCCATTGGCGCGGGCGGCAACCACCATGCGGGCAACCGCATAGTGCCACATGTCGCCCCAGTGATACTCGCGCTCCTTGCCCTCTTCCTTGTCGGTCAGCACGCCGTAGTGTGCGTTCGGACCGCCGATCACGGTCGTGCGGGCGCGGGTCGAAGCGGCATAGTCGGCGACACCGAAATGCAGGCTCTCGTTGCGCTCGGAAGCGCAGGCGATGTCCTCGACATTCGCCATGCCGAGCGCGGTCTCGATGATGAGCTCGAAGCCGATGCGCTTTTTCTTGCCGGCCGCGTCCTCGGCCTGGGTCACCAGCATGTCGATCGCGTAGACGTCGGCGGGGATGCCGACCTTGGGGATCATAATCATGTCGAGCCGGTCGCTCGCCTGCTCGATGATGTCGATCACGTCGCGGTACATGTAGTGCGTGTCGAGGCCGTTGATCCGCACCGAAAGCGTCTTGTTGCCCCAGTCGTGCTTGTCGATCGCCTTGATGATGTTCTTGCGGGCCTGGACCTTTTCGTCCGGCGCCACGGCGTCCTCGAGATCGAGAAACACCACGTCGACCGGCAGGCTGGCCGCCTTTTCCATGGCGCGTTCGTTGCTGCCTGGAACCGCCAGTTCACTGCGGTTGAGGCGAGGTTGTGCTTGCTCGACGATGGTGAAACTCATGGCGTCCCAGGCTCCGGTTCTTGTTGGTTCAAGCGCATGGACCTACGCCGCACCCCGGGCAAAGTCAACTGGATGGAACGTACGTTCAAGAACCGGAAACCGCGGGCCCGGAGGCGTTTGCGCGCCCCTCTTGGTCTAGTCGCGTTTGCGCGACAGGGGATGATGATCCTCGACCAGCGACCTCAGCCGGTCCTCCAGCACATGGGTATAGATCTGCGTCGTCGAGATGTCGGCGTGGCCGAGCATCTTCTGTACGCTCCGGAGATCGGCGCCGTTGTTCAGCAGATGGCTCGCGAACGCGTGGCGCAGCACGTGGGGCGACACCTTGCCCGGGTCGATACCGGCGACGTCCGCGAGCTCTTTCAGAACCTGGGCGAACCGGTGCCGCGTCAGATGCCCCGCCCCGGAGCGAGATGGAAACATCCACGGCGACGGTTTGCCGCCCTTCAAATAGGTTTCGCGCACGGCGTTGTAGTCGGCCAGCGCATCGGCGGCGGCCTCGCCCAGCGGCACGATCCGCTCGCGCCCGCCCTTGCCGCGAACCGTGAGAAAGCGCCGGTCGCGCGCAATTGCGGCCACCGGCAGCCCGACCAGTTCGGTGACCCGGAGCCCGGTCGCATAGAGCGTCTCGAGGAGCGCAACGATCCGGAGGCCGGAGCGCCCCTTGACCTCGCGCGCGGCGGCCAGCAGCGCGTCGACCTCGCTCTCGCTCAAGACCTTGGGCAGCACCCGGCCGAGCCGCGGGCTGTCGATCACGGCGGTGGGATTGTCCTCGCGGACCCCTTCGCCGAGCAAAAACTTGAAGAACTGACGGAGGGCGGAAAGCCGGCGCGCGGCACTCCGGGGAGAGAGCCCGCTGTCGTTCATCATCGCCAGATAGTCGCGGATTTCGTTGGCACCGGCCTTCACAGGCGCAAATCCGCGCGCGGCGGCGAAGCCGCTGAAATCCGCCAGATCGCGGCGGTAGGCGGACACCGTGTTGACCGAGGCGCCGCGCTCGGCGACCAGCATCTCGAGGACTTGCTCGACCATCGGATCAGGCGTTACCGGGTCCAGCGCACGGATGTTGCCGGGAGGTTTTGTCTTTGGGGCGTGCGGCTTGGCCATCTTGGTTCCGAACGGAAAGTGTCAGTCAAACAGTCGCAAAGGCCAATGTTGACCCATCCTAGGGGCCGCGAGGTCCGACGGCTACCCGGGCATCCTCTTGATACGGAAAATCCGTACGAGATGGAAATCCTCTGGTTTTTGATGCCTAGAGCCCTGCGGACAGCGCAATATCGAGTGCGATGGCGCGCGCATCCGCATCCAGACCGACTCGCCTCAGTCCGGCAACGATCACGCCGGCGATATAAGGATCGATGCGCCCGAGGCTGCGGCTCTGCGAACCTCCAGGCCCCGCTTCCCCCAGCGCGAGCAGTGCCGCGAGCACGGTTTCGCCCCGCCGCCCCGCCCGGCTTGCCTGCTCCACGGTCTGCCACCATTGCACGCCGGCCCGCGCCTGGGCCGCGGCTTTCGCACCGCCCAGCACGGCTTGCACATCGACCCCGGGCGATGGCAGGCCGAGGGCCTCGAGCAGTGCGATCATCAGGGTGATGCGGGCTTCCGGGTCCCCGCCTCCGGTGCTGCGTGTGTTTGTCATCCAGTCCTGGAACCGGCGCGGATCGGCCGGCGGCGGCGCAAAGCTGTCGCCGATTTGCGCCAGCGCCCAGACGCCGTTCAGCACCCGGTCCTCGGGCGTGCCGGGCCGGGCGGACGACTGCAGCATCTTCACCCAGATGCGGGCCTCCGACGGCGTTCCGGCGGCATAGAGCGCGCGCACCGCGTCACCCGCGAACCAGGACAGATCGGGCGCCGGCGGGATCGCGCGGACAAGACTCTCGGAGGCCTGCAGCACCAGCAACACGGTGCCGGTCTCCCGCGCCAGTTCGAATTCACGGGCGAGGATGCGCGCGCGTTCCTGCGGATTGGCGACCTAGCGGTCGGCCTGGAAAAACATCGCGCGTTGGCGCGGGCCGAAGGTGCGCGCAGGCGTGCTGCGCACCCGCTCAGCGGAGATATTGGGCAGCCGCATCGCCATGTACGTCCGCTCGAGATGCACCGGCTCGAGCGCACCGGCAGCGACCCCGTCCTCCGCACCGGCAAGGCGCGTCTTGACCCGGGTGTGCGGATTGCGGGCAACCGCGAGGCGCTTGGGGAAATCGAGACCTTTCGCAGCCCGGGGCGGCACACCCGCGTTCGCCGCGTTCAGCATTGCCAGATGCAGCGGCGTCACCGATTTCAGCCGCCGCACCGGGCGGGTCTTTTTCTGCCCAATGCGGAGAAACAGCTCCTCGAACTCCTTGAACGCCGCTTTCTCGGGGCCTGCCTGAAGGGTGGCTTCCTCGCGTACGAGTTCGAGCGTGATCCGCGACTGATCGCCCATGCCCCGGTGGACCTGGCAGAAGACGCTCACTTTCTGAAGATAATGGCTCGGGTGGGCGGCCAGCGTGTCGCTGACGAGGACGCAGGCGGGATCGATCTCGTTTGCCAGCAGCCAGGCATCGATCCGCATCCGCGCCATCAGCTGGTCGAGCAGATCCTCGGCGCGGCCAAGCAGCGCATCGACCGCGCCGGCGTCGGCCATCGCATAGAGCCGTTCGGCGCGCACCGGCAGGAGACTTCGCGCGGCAGGCGTGTCCGCGGGCGGGTCGGCCAGCGTCAGCAACAGCCGCCGCATCAGCGCCCGCATCGCGGGCGAGGCCGAATCGGCTGGCAGCCGGGCCATCATGTCCTCGACCCGGTTGAACGAAGACCCCGCCCAAAGAGTGCGGCCAAGACCGCCCCGGCTCGCGTCGAGGGTCCCGATGGCGCGGTTCTTCGGCAGCGCCGCACCCGGCCGCGCGCTTCCCGGCGACCGCGGCAGTTTCACGGTGCCGCCGCTGCCCGTCGCACCATTCGATCCGCTTGATCCGGGCGGGCCGAGATCGAGCACCTTGATGCCGGTTTTTTCGCCGCTCGTGCCGCTGTCCTGCGCCGAAACGGCGCCGCCGGCCAGAAGCCAGGCGAGGCCGGCCGCGGCGAAAACGCGCTTCATTTATCGATATAGCGGGATTTCGGGATGACTTTCTCGA
>JAJFFI010000054.1 GCA_021776755.1 Alphaproteobacteria bacterium
GCCCGAGGCTGCGGTCCCCTTCTTTCTTGAACTCGACGGCATCCGGCGCGTCGCGGTGGCCGAACTGGCGCCGGCCGTCGGCGCCGTCATTACCGGATCGCTCCGCGCCGGCCTGGGCCACGGCAAACAGCCGCGCGCCTACAACAGCCTGCTCGCAATCGACCGCGCCGCCGGCATCGCCGCCCAGTACGACAAGCATCACCTGGTGCCGTTCGGCGAATACATCCCGTACCGCGAGTGGCTGAAGCCGCTTGGCCTCGAGAAAATTGCAGGCGGAACGGCTGACTATTCCAAGGGGCCCGGACCCCGCACAGTCCGGGTGCCCGGGTTGCCGTTGATGAGCCCTCTGATCTGCTATGAGGTGATTTTTTCGGGGCAGGTTGCGCCAAAGCCGGTTCCCGGTACCCCGCGTCCGGAATGGCTGCTCAATCTTACCAACGACGGCTGGTTCGGCCAGAGTACCGGCCCCTATCAGCATTTCGCCGCCGCACGGCTGCGGGCCGTCGAGGAAGGGCTGCCGCTGGTCCGTGCTGCAAATACCGGGATCTCCGCCTTCATCGACCCTTTCGGCCGGGTCGTGCAGAAACTGGGTCTCGGCGAACGCGGTGTGCTCGACGGCGCGCTGCTGAAACCAATTGCGACCGCGACATTGTTTTCGCGCTATGGGCAGTGGACGCCGCTCTTCCTCGCTTTGCTCGCGGGTCTGATCGGGCGATTTGCGGCCTACAAGCACTCCGCGCGGGCGCGCTGATTTTCACGCGCGGAGGCTGCGCAGAGGAAACACAGGCATTTGCCGCCCACACGTGTTATTCTCGATGCAGAACCGTAACTTAACTTCCAAAATCCACACCTGCGGCGGAATTGTTTGTACACAAATACGAACATGCTATGGTGTGCATGAGGTCAGTTCACGAACGAAAGTTGGAACAGGATGAACCAAAGTACGAACCCGCCCAAGTACGGTCGGAAAGGCTCGCCCGACGGCAAGCCGCGCCCGGTTGACGTGCATGTTGGCAGCCGCGTCCGTTTGCGGCGGACGATGCTCGGCATGAGCCAGGAAAAACTCGGCAAGGCGATCAGTCTCACCTTCCAGCAGGTCCAGAAATACGAGCGCGGCGCCAATCGCATCGGCGCCAGCCGTCTGTTCGAGCTGAGCAAGGTGCTCGACGTGCCGGTGTCGTTTTTCTTCGATGATATGTCGGAGGATGTTTCCGAGAGCGGCGGGACCGCGGTGACGGGATTGGCAGAGGGCGGGGAGGGCTTCGAGTACGACCCGATGGCCAAGCGCGAAACGCTGGAACTGGTGCGGGCGTACTACCGCATTCAGGATCCAAAGGTACGTAAACGCGTGTTCGAACTCGCCAAGGCGCTCGCCAAATCGGAATTGAAGGACAGCGCCTGAGCCGGTCGGAATGCGTGCCGCGGCGCGGTCAACCCGCCGAACTCCCCGAAAACCCTTGACGGAAAAGGGTGGTCTTGCAACAAGACCGCCCCGAACCGGCGGGCGTCCGCACGCGGCGCGAAACCACCGCTAAACGCAGAACGAGGGGGTCACCGTGGCCAGGTCGAATTATCTCTTCACCAGTGAATCCGTGTCCGAAGGCCATCCCGACAAGGTCTGCGACCGCATCTCGGATGCCATTGTCGATGCGTTCCTGACTGACGACCCGGAGTCCCGGGTCGCGGCCGAGACCCTGACCACCACCACCCGGATTGTGATCGCCGGCGAGGTCCGGACCAAGGGTCCGCTGGTCGGCAAGAACGACAAGGTCGACAAAGACAGGATCGAGGACATCGCGCGCGCCGCGGTGAAAGACATCGGCTACGAGCAGGACGGTTTCCACTGGAAGAAGTCCAAGGTGAAGATCCACCTGCACGGCCAGTCCGAACATATTGCCCAGGGCGTTGACGCGAGCGGCAACAAGGACGAGGGCGCGGGCGATCAGGGCATCATGTTTGGCTACGCGTGCCGCGAGACCGATATTCTCATGCCGGCACCGATCTTCCTGTCCCACGCGATCCTGCGCTCGCTCGCCGAGGCGCGTCATTCCGGCGCCGAGCCCGGTCTCGGTCCGGACTCGAAGAGCCAGGTCACGCTGCAGTACGAAAACGGCAAACCGGTGCGCGCAGCCTCGGTCGTGGTGTCGACCCAGCACGCCGAAGACCTCGACCAGGATGCGGTGATGGAAATCGTCCGCCCGCATGTCGAAAACGTCCTGCCCGATGGGTGGATGTGCCCGGACGACGAGTTCTATGTGAACCCGACGGGCAAGTTCGTGATCGGCGGTCCCGACGGCGACGCCGGCCTCACCGGACGCAAGATTATCGTCGACACCTATGGCGGTGCCGCGCCCCACGGCGGCGGTGCTTTCTCGGGCAAGGATCCGACCAAGGTCGACCGTTCGGCGGCCTACGCCGCGCGCTATGTCGCCAAGAACGTGGTGGCCGGCGGGTTTGCCGAGCGCTGCACGCTGCAGCTGTCGTATGCGATCGGCGTCTCGAAGCCGCTCTCGATCTATGTCGACACTCACGGCACCGGCGAGGTTGATGAGGCCAAGCTCGAGAAGGCGATCGCCGAGGTGATGGACCTCAGCCCCCGCGGTATCCGCGAGCATCTCAAGCTCAACCGTCCGATCTATGCCCGGACGGCGGCCTACGGTCACTTCGGCCGCGAGGCCGAGGCCGATGGCGGCTTCTCGTGGGAGCGGGTCGATCTGGTCGATGACCTGAAGTCCGCACTCGGCGCCTGAACGCCGAAGACCAAGCCTGAACGGAGGCGGCATGCCCGCCGGCCGAAACAGTCCCGATGACGAGACGCCGCGGCACCGGTTCTACGGCCGACGTGTCGGCCGGAAACTGCGCCCGGCGCAGCAGCGCATGATCGACGAGTTCCTGCCCCGTCTTTCGGTGGACCCGGACACCGATTTTTCCGATCCTGCCGCGCTCTTCGATGTGCCGGTCTCGGCTGTCTGGATGGAGATCGGCTTCGGGGCGGGCGAGCATCTTGAGGCCCAGGCCAGGGCAAATCCGGGCATCGGTTTCATCGGTTGCGAGCCCTACATCAATGGTGTGGCGAGCCTGTTGTCGCGGATCGAGGACGCGCCGCCGAAGAACCTTCGGCTGCACATGGGCGATGCGCGCTACATTATCGATGCGCTGCCCGATGGATCGCTCGACCGGTTGTTCGTGTTGTTCCCCGACCCCTGGCCGAAGACACGCCAGAACAAGCGGCGCATCTTCAGCATCGAGACCTTGCCGCACTTCGCCCGGGTGCTTGCGCCGGGCGCCGAACTGCGCGCCGCGACCGACGAAATGAGCTACGCCGCCTGGATGCTGGAGCATGCGCGCGCGGTGCCAGAACTGACCTGGCGCGCCCGGGCCCCCGGGGACTGGCGGCAGCCGCCTGGCGACTGGGTTCCGACCCGCTACGAGCAGAAGGCGCTCGAGGCCGGCAGCCGCTGCGTCTATTTCCGGTTCACGAAGAACTGACGGGTACCTGGCCAAGGGCGGACCCGACCGCCACAGGCCCTTGAAGTCCCGCGGAAATTGCGTATATTCACGCCGAACATTCCCGATGACCTGACGATCTGGTCAAATCAAGGGTGGGCCGCGGCCCGCCTTTTTCTTTATGGGCGGCCCAAAGGTGGCCCTCAAGAAATCCGGGAAAACGTATTGATCGACCTTGAGCGGGTGGAAACGGACTTGAGCGACCGCGTTCTTGAGCAGCGGATTGCCGGACAGATCGAGCCGTCGCTGAAAGCGATGGGCTACGATCTCGTCCGCGTGCAACTGATGGGCGCGCGCACCGCGGTGCTGCAGATCATGGCCGACCGCATCGACGGCGAGACCATGACGGTCGAAGATTGCGCCGCGATCAGCCGCCACGTCTCGGCGCTGCTCGATGTCGAGGATCCGATCAGCGGCGCATACGACCTTGAGGTCAGCTCGCCCGGTATCGACCGCCCGCTGGTCAAGCTCGCCGACTTCGAGCGCTTCGCGGGATTCGAGGCCAAGGTCGAGACGACGGCGCCGATCGACGGCCGCCGCCGGTTCCGCGGCAAGGTGACCGGGGTGCAGGACAACGAAATCGAGATGACGCTGCTCGATGGTGCCGAGGTGCGGGTGCCATATGAGCGGATCGAAAAGGCAAAGCTGGTAATGACAGACGAATTGATCGCGGCCGTGACGGGAGAGTCGGCCGCCTAGGGACAAGCGTTCCAACCGGAACTTGTAGAGACACCGGCCGGCAACATGCGGCTGGGACAGGAAGAGAAGGCATAATCGATGGAAACTGCGGCAATTTATCCGAGGCTCGAGCTCCTTCAGGTGGCCGATGCCGTCGCGCGCGAAAAGGGCATCGACCGCGAGGAAGTCCTCGAGGCGATGGAGCAGGCGATCCAGAAGGCGGGCCGGTCGAAATACGGCCACGAGCTCGACATTCGGGCCGAGATCAACCGCAAGAACGGTGAGATCCACCTCTATCGCTATCGCCAGGCCTGTGAGGTCGAGGAGATCGAGAACGATCAGGCGCAGCTGACGCTGGAAGAGGCGAAAGAGATCAAACCCGACATCGAGATGGGCGGGTTCATCATCGACGCGCTGCCGCCGATCGATTTCGGCCGCATCGCCGCACAAACCGCCAAGCAGGTCATCGTGCAGAAGGTGCGGGACGCCGAGCGCAAGCGCCAGTACGAGGAATACAAGGACCGCGCCGGCGAGATCGTCACCGGTCTGGTCAAGCGCGTCGAGTTCGGCAACGTCATGGTGGACCTCGGCCGCGCCGAGTCAATCATGCGCCGCGAAGAGCTGATCCCGCGCGAAATGTTCCGCAACGGCGACCGGGTCCGCGCCTATATCTACGACGTCCGCGAGGAACCGCGCGGCCCCCAGATTTTCGTCTCGCGCACCCGGCCCGAATTCATGGCCAAGCTGTTCGCACAGGAAGTGCCGGAGATCTACGACGGCATCATCGAGATCCGAGCTGTTGCCCGTGACCCGGGCTCGCGCGCCAAGATCGCCGTCATCTCGAATGACAGCGGCATCGACCCTGTCGGCGCCTGCGTCGGTATGCGCGGCTCGCGCGTGCAGGCCGTGGTCAGCGAACTGCAGGGCGAGAAGATCGACATCATTCCCTGGTCGCAAGACACCGCGACCTTCGTCGTGAATGCGCTGGCGCCCGCCGAGGTGGGCAAGGTCGTGCTCGACGAGGAGAAGGGCGCGCTCGAGGTGATCGTGCCTGACGACCAGCTGTCGCTGGCGATCGGCCGGCGCGGGCAGAACGTGCGGCTCGCTTCGCATCTTTCGGGCTGGGACATCGACATCCTGACCGAGGAAGAGGAGAGCCAGCGCCGCCAGGAGGAGTTCCGTCTGCGCACCGAGCTCTTCATCGAGGCACTCGACGTCGACGACGTGATCGCCCATCTGTTGGTCACCGAAGGTTTCGCCTCGGTCGAGGATGTGGCGTTCGTGCCGATCGACGATCTGGCCGACATCGAGGGCTTTGACGAGGAGATTGCCGAGGAACTGCGCGATCGTGCCCGCACCTATCTCGAGGAACGCGACGCGGCGCTGACCAACCGGCGCAAGGAACTTGGCGTGACCGACGAGATGGCCGAGCTGCAGGGCATTTCACCGGCGATGGCCGTCATTCTCGGCGAGGCCGGCGTAATCAGCCGCGACGATCTAGCCGATCTGTCGAGCGACGAGCTGCGCGCTATTCTCGGTGCGGCCAACCAGCCGGAACCGCAGCCGGAACCCGAGCCCGAGCCTGAAGCCGAAGAGGCGCCCGAGCCGGAAGAGGCGCCGGAAGCTGAAACGGCCGAGGCCACGGAAGCTGAGGCGTCTGTGGAGACCGAAGACGCGGCGGAGGTTGAGGCCGAAACAGCTGCGGCCGAGACGCCTGCAGAAGGCACGGTCGAGACCGGGGACGCTGGTGAAGAGGGCGAAGTGGCCGCTGCCGGGGATGGCGATGCAGCCACTGCCGAAGGCGGCGATGCAGCCACTGCCGAAGGCGGCGATGCGGAAGAGGCCACCGGTGACGAAGAGGCTCTTGAAGAAGAAGAGGAGCTCGCTCCGGCCCCGGTCCCCGTGGTGCGCAGCCGGCACGAGCCGATGCCGCATATCGAGATCGGCTCGGTCGACGACGTGGCCGAACTTGAGCACGACCAGATGCGCCGCCTGATGGCGCTGAGCGAGCTGAATACCGAGGAAGCCAACGAGCTGATCATGACGGCCCGCGCGCACTGGTTCGACGATGAGCCGGAGCCCGAGGCGGCCGAAGACGGCGCCGAAGGCGAAGAAGGCGACGCGGAAGCTAAAGCGGCCGAGGCGCCCGAGAAGCAGGAGGCCTGACCGACGGCATGTTGATGGCGGACCAGACAGAGACCGGCGCATCGGCGCCGGCGCCGGATGAAACCGGATCGCAGCCGGAACCGAATGGCCCGGAACGGCGATGCCTTGTCAGTCGCGAAAGTCATCCCGCCGCCGGTCTCGTGCGGTTTGTGGCCGGCCCGGACGGCTCGGTCGTGCCGGATATTGCCGGCAAGTTGCCCGGACGCGGCATGTGGGTCACGGCGGACCGCGAAGCGGTCGTAGCGGCCGCCGCCAAGGGTCTGTTTTCGCGGGCGGCCCGGCAGAAGGTTTCGGTGCCCGAAGGCCTTGGCGACGAGGTTGGACGCCAGCTGGCCGAGGGTGCATTGAACATCCTGGGCATGGCCCGTCGGGCCGGCGGTTTCGTGTCGGGCTTCGACCAGGTCCGGGCGGCAGCCCGGCGGGAGGTCCCCGCGGTGCTGGTTGCGGCCAGCGACGGTTCGGAGGGTGCGCTGGGCAAGCTCCAGGCGCTCGCGCCGGATGCGCCGCTGGTACGATTGTTCACGGCGCGTGAACTTGGCAGCGCCATCGGGCGCGAGAATGTGGTAAATGCCCTGCTGATGCCGGGCAAACTCGCCGAACGGTTCCTGGCAGAAGCAGCCCGGGCCGCCGGTTTCAGAGACGGATATGTGGATCAGACTCGCGATACGGCGGTCGAACGAAAGGCAGTGGACGAATGAGTGAGGCGAAAGAAAAAAAGGGCGCGAAGAAACCGCTGACGCTCAACCGTCCCGGCAAGCTCGAGCTGAACAAGACAGTCGAGACCGGCCAGGTGCGCCAGAGTTTCTCCCATGGCCGGACCAAGGCGGTCACGGTCGAGGTGAAGAAAAAGCGGACCTATGCGCGCGATGAATCAGGCCGCATGTCGAAGGTCACCGACAGGCAGGCCGAGGACGCCTTTTCGACGACCGATGCGGCCAGCGGCGGTAACCTGACTCCCGAAGAGCTTGAGGCGCGCAAGCGCGCGCTCGAAAGCATCGACCATGCCGAAGAGCAGGTCGAGATGAAAGCGGTCGAGGATGCCTCGCCTGCCCCGGTGATCGAGCCGCAGGTTGAGGAAACCGAGCCCGCACCTGAGCCGGAAGCGACCGACGATGCGCCCGCGCCGGAAGACCAAACGCAGACCGATGAAGCCGAAGGCCCGACTGCGGTTCCAGGCACCAGTGGCCGGGTCCGGCCGACGAAGGCCGAGCCGGGCAGCCAGACCGGCGAACGCCGCCGCGTGGCCGACGAGGAAGCCCGCAAGCTTGCCGAGTCGCACGTCAAGGTGAAGCTGACCGAAAGCGCCGTGCGCCCGCGCACCACGACGCGCCCGACGACCGCGCCGTCGCCCGCCGATATCCGGCGCACGGCCCCCGGACCCGAGTCCGAAAGCGATGAACGGCGTGGTCCCCGCAAGCGGATCGAGACCAAGCGTCCGAGCCCCGCGGCACGGCGGATGGAGCCGAAGCGCAAGAAGTTGACGGTCGTCGACGCGCTCGAAGGCGGCGGCGGTGGTCAGGAACGCCAGCGCAGCCTCGCGGCCGTGAAGCGCCGCCGCGAAAAAGAAAAGCAGCAGGCCAAGGTAGCCCTGCAGGAAGGCAAGAAAGTCATTCGCGAGGTCGTCATCCCCGAGTCGATCACCGTGCAGGAGCTCGCCAACCGTATGGCCGAGCGCGGCGCGGATGTGATCAAGACGCTGATGAACATGGGCATGATGGTCACCATCACCCAGTCCATCGATGCTGACACTGCCGAGCTGGTGGTCGAGGAGTTTGGTCACAAGATCCGGCGGCGGGCGGAGTCCGACGTCGAGATTGGCCTCGAGGGTGCGCCCGACGATCCCAAGGATCTGAAGCCGCGCGCGCCGGTCGTCACCATCATGGGCCATGTCGACCACGGCAAGACCTCGCTGCTCGATGCGCTCCGCGAAACCGACGTTGCCGGCAAGGAAGCCGGCGGCCTCACCCAGCACATCGGCGCATATCAGGTCGATCTGTCGAGCGGTGCGAAGATCACCTTCCTCGACACGCCGGGCCATGAGGCGTTCACCGCGATGCGCTCGCGCGGCGCCCAGGCGACCGATATCGTGGTGCTGGTCGTGGCTGCCGACGACGGCATCCAGCCGCAGACCATCGAGGCGATCAATCACGCCAAGGCCGCCGAGGTCCCGATCATCGTCGCGGTCAACAAAATCGACCGGCCGGACTCGGATACGACCAAGGTCCGCAATGAATTGCTGCAGCACGAAATCGTGCCCGAGGAAATGGGCGGCGAGGTGCAGGTCGTGGATGTCTCCGCGCTCGAAAAGACAAACCTCGACAAGCTCGAGGAATCGATCCTGCTGCAGGCCGAACTGCTCGACCTCAAGGCGAACCCCGACCGCCGCGCCCGTGGCGTCGTCGTCGAGGCGAAGCTCGAGAAGGGCCGGGGCCCGGTGGCGACCGTGCTGGTCCAGCGCGGCACGCTCAAGGTCGGCGATATTTTCGTGGCCGGCGCCGAATGGGGCAAGGTGCGCGCCCTTATCGACGACCGCGGCGAAAACGTCGATGCGGCCGGCCCGTCCGAACCGGTCGAGGTTCTCGGTCTGAACGGCACGCCGTCCGCGGGTGACGATTTCTCGGTCGTGGATGAGGAAAGCCGCGCCCGCGAGATCACCGGATTCCGCCAGCGCCGGACCAAGAAGGCCGATGTGGCCGCCGGTGCGGTCGGGTCGATCGACCAGATTTTCCTGCAGATCAAGGAAGGCAAGACCAAGGAACTACCGATGGTCGTCAAGACCGACGTGCAGGGCTCGCTCGAGGCGATCCTGGGTGCTGCCGAAAACATCTCGACCGACGAGGTCGCGGTGCGGGTGCTGCATTCCGGCGTTGGCGGGATCAACGAGTCGGACGTCACGCTGGCCGGCGCCTCGAACGCGATGGTGATCGGCTTCAATGTGCGCGCCAATCCGCAGGCCCGCCAGGCCGCCGAGCAGAACGGCGTCGACATCCGCTATTACTCGATCATCTACGACATCATCGACGATCTGACGGGGCTGCTCACGGGCATGCTCGCGCCGACGGTTCGCGAGAACCAGATTGGCAACGCCGAGATCCGCGAGGTCTTCAACATTACGAAGGTGGG
>JAJFFI010000055.1 GCA_021776755.1 Alphaproteobacteria bacterium
CCGCAAGGCGAATGCTCTCTGGCGGGTGCACGCGGATTGAACGGAGGGATACTCAATCGCCGGAAAAGCGTCAAGCACATTAAAATTAAAAACACCAATAAAAACAATAACTTAGAATAAAATTCATCGTGGACTCATACCCCTCTTTCCAGTAGTCTCCGCGGCTTCCACTCCATTGTGATTCGGCCACAAGCTCCTATATGGCGGTTTCGTGCCGCTTGCCGGCCCGGTTTCCGGGCACGTTTGGCACTGGGGCGAACGGCACCCAAACCAGATTCACAAACTGAAACGGCGGGCACGGCCCGGGATACGAGTGATGCGAGAACGACTTCAGAAAGAGATGACGGCGGCGGCCAAGTCGAAAGACAAGCGCGCCCTGTCGACGATCCGGCTCATCTTGGCCGCCCTCAAGGACCGCGACATTGCGGCGCGGACCAAGGACGGCTCGGCCGACGGCATCGATGAGGCCGAGATCCTGTCGATGATGCAGACCATGATCAAGCAGCGACGGGAGTCGATCAAACTCTACGAGCAGGGTGGCCGTCTGGATCTCGTCGAGCAGGAGCAGGAAGAGATCGAGATCATCGAGAAGTTCCTGCCGCAGCAGATGTCGGACGACGAGATCGAGCAGGCAGTCGCCGATGTGCTGGAGGAGCAGGGCGCGGAGTCGCTCAAGGACATGGGGGCCACGATGGCGGCGCTGCGCGACAAATACGCCGGCCAGATGGATTTCGGCAAGGCCAGCGCGGTCGTGAAGGAAAAGCTGAGCTGACGCCACAAACCCTCCCGTCATTTCGACCGAAGGGAGAAATCTTGCCTGAACCGCCAACAGTGTTGGCTCTGGAAAGAAGATTTCTCCGCCGCTTCGCTATGTCGAAATGACGATGTGGAATCGCTCCAACTCCTTAACGGGTGTATGCTGACGCCACAGCTTCCAACCGGCGATACCTGAATGGCGTTCCCGCCGCATTTCCTCGACGACATCCGCGCGCGCGTGCCGCTGGCCGACGTGATCCAGCGGCGCATGAAGCTGCAGAAACGCGGCCGCGAGTTCGTCGGGCTCTGCCCGTTCCACAGCGAAAAGACGCCATCCTTCACGGTCAACGAGGACAAGGGCTTCTTCCACTGCTTCGGCTGCGGCGAGCATGGCGACGTCATCGGTTTCGTGATGAAGACCGACGGGCTGTCGTTCCCTGAAGCCGTCGAGCGGCTGGCCGGAGAGGCCGGTCTGGCGATGCCCGCGCGCACCCCCGACGACATCCGGCGCGAGAAGAAGGCCAAGGGGCTCTACGAGCTGATGGAGGCCGCCTGCGTCTTCTTCGAGCAGCAACTTCGCGCCGACGGCGGCAAGGAGGCCGCGGACTATCTCACCGGCCGGAGTTTCGACAACCGCACCGTGGTGCGCTACCGCCTCGGCTGGGCGCCCGACAAGCGGGACGCGCTGAAGATCGCGCTGATGGGCCAGGATTTTTCCGAGGACATGCTGCTCGAGGGTGGATTGCTCTCAAAGCCCGAGGATGGCCGGCCGACGTACGACAAGTTCCGCGGCCGGGTGATCTTCCCGATCGCCGACCGGCGCGGGCGCATCATTGCCTTCGGCGGCCGGGTGCTCGGCGACGGGATGCCGAAATACCTCAATTCCCCCGACACACCCGTGTTCCACAAGGGCCACGTGCTCTACGCGATGGACAAGGCGGCAGAGGCCACCCGCCCGCGGGCCGGCGAGGAAACCGCGCCGGTGGTCGTCACCGAGGGCTACACCGACGTGATCGCACTCCATCGGGCGGGGTTCGGCGGCGCGGTGGCGCCCCTCGGCACGGCGCTCACCGAGAACCAGATCGAACTTCTGTGGCGGCTCGCCGACGAGCCGATCCTGTGTTTTGACGGGGACCTGGCCGGCGAGCGGGCCGCGGCCCGGGCGGCCGAACGCGCGCTGCCGCTATTGAAACCCGGCAAGTCGGTGCGCTTTGCCCTGCTGCCCGCCGGCGAGGACCCGGACACCCTCATCCGCAACCAGGGGCAAGACGCGATGGCCCGGGTGCTCAAGGCGGCCTTCCCGCTGGTCGAGATGATCTGGCGCATGGAGACCGCGAACCGGTCGTCCGACACGCCCGAACGCAAGGCCCAGATCCGGGCGGCCTTGCGAACGAGAGGTTTCGAGGTCGCCGACAAGACCGTGCAGCAGTACTACCTCGCCGAGTTCGACAAGCGCTGCCAGGAAGCGTTCACGCCGCAGCGCGCGCAACAGGGCGGCTGGCGCGGTGGGCCGGGCCAGGGTCAGGGTTTCGGCCGCGGAAAATTTGGCGGCGGACGGTTTGGCGGTCCGCCCCGGCGCGGCGGCTTCACCGCCGGGCGCTGGCAAAGCGGCCCCAATGGCGGGCCCAATGGTGGACAATGGGTGGAAGACACCGGCGTCCGGACGGACGGCAATACCGATGTAATGCTGCTCCGCCAGCAGCAGGTGCTGGTCGCGGCCCTCATCACCCATCCGGCATTGCTGGACGAGGTTGCCGAGGAATTCGGAACGGTCAGCCTGCCGTCCCGCGACCTCGATGGCCTGCGCCAGGAGATGCTGGCGTCGGTCGGCCTGATCGAGCCCAAGGATGGCGAATCGGAGGTTGACACCGAGGCCTTGAAAAACCACCTACACCGGAAGGGTTTCGGCCCTGCCGTGGACCGTTTGCTCGGGCGCGAACTTTACGAGCTCTGGCCCTTCGTCCGGGCCGGCAGCGACATCGAGGACGCGCGTCAGGGCTGGCGGCAGATTTTCGACCGGTTCCGCCAACGCGATGCGGGTTCCGGGATCGACGACGCGGTCCGCGCACTGGCCGAGGCCCCCAGTGAGCGCAACAAGGCGTATCTTGAGCGTCTGCGTGAGGAGCGCGAGCGGTTGAACGAACCGGACAATCTGGACTAGCCGCATCCGGTCACTGGACCGGACTGGCGGCGGGCTGTAAGACAGGAGGTTACGGGGCTTTCACCCGATCGCGGATTGCGGAACACGGCAGCGCGAGAAACGGCAAGGAAAGTCAGACGGGGACGAACGGCAGGATCATTTCAGACGGCTCGAATCGGAGGATTCGCACCAATTGGCGGCTTATTCTGGCGGCCCGGCAGCAGCCGGCCAGCGGAAGCGGCGTTTTCTGCGCTGAAATGACTGAATTTGTCCCCAGATTACGGATGAACAGAGCGCACGAATGAAGATGGCGCACGGATGAACATTCAGGACCGCAATGGCTGCCCCGGGGCAGGCCAGGCCTCCTGAACCACGAACACATACTCCAGGGACCCGGCCGCACGCGGCGCGGTTCCTGTGCACAGGGCAGGATCGGAACCACATGGCGACCAAACAGGCCACCAAGAAAACCGCGACCAAGAAAACCGCCGACGACAGCAATGACAGCCCGCTGCTGGACAGCGCGAATGCGGCGGTCAAAAAGCTCGTCGAGAGCGGCAAGGAGCGGGGCTTTGTCACCTATGACGAATTCAACGAGGCGCTTTCCTCCGACACCGTGACACCCGACGAGATCGAGGACACGATGGCGATGCTCAACAACATGGGCATCCAGCTCGTCGAGCCCGAGGATAGCGGCGACGAGGACACGGCCAAGCCCGCCAAGAAGGACGCCGACGGCGACGACGACGAGAACGTGGGCAAGTCCGGCGACGCCAAGAAGGCCATCGAGGCCGCCGGCGAGACCGAGGACCTTGGCCGCACGGACGATCCGGTGCGGATGTATCTCCGCGAGATGGGCTCGGTCGAGCTCTTGTCCCGCGAGGGCGAGATCGCGATTGCCAAGCGCATCGAGGCCGGCCGCGAGAAGATGATCGGTGCGATCTGCGAAAGCCCGCTGACGATGCGCGCGATCGTCATCTGGCGCGGTGCGCTCAAAGACGAGGAGCTGCTGCTCCGCGATATCATCGATCTCGATGCGACCTATGCCGGTCCCGACGCCAAGAAGCCCGACCATTCGGCCAAACCCCCCGCCAACGACCACCAGACGAAGGACGGCGAGAAGAAGGACGGCAAGCCGGAAGACGACAAGAAGACCGCCAAGGACGCCTAGGACGGCGATACCAAGGGCGAGGACGGCGAGGCGAAGTCCGGCGACGACGATGATGACGACGACGAGGACGACAA
>JAJFFI010000056.1 GCA_021776755.1 Alphaproteobacteria bacterium
TGTAGCAGGTGAGGAAGCTCGCTCACGCCCCTGTCTTCGAGGACGTCCCCCACGACCAGCAGACGCGCCATGTCCCGCGGCGAGACCGGATAGTCCGCGATCCGCTCGGGCGGCAATTCAAAATCGAATTCGGCGGTTTTCAAGAGAGGTGTCAGCCTGGCGCTTCAGTGCGCGCGATCTCGCAGATCGTGCCCCGGTGCGGGACCGAGCCGCTGACAGGATCGAATTCGGCGTCCGGGATCAGTGCGTTGTAGTTCGCTCCGTCCGGTGCCAGCACGTCGTATCCCGGCAGATCGAGCGCCGTACAGGCCTGCCACCAGCCGTGCTGGGCTGCAACTACACCCGGGTCGAGCCATTCGTTGAACGCCGCCACCATGCGCACCTGGCCGTGGGGCGTACGGAGGTCGACCCAGTCGCCGTCTTCGATGTTGCGGGACCGCGCGGCGTCAGGATGCAACTCGACCTTCGGGTGCGGGACGATCTTGCGGAGCGACGGGATGTTGCGGTGCTGGCTGTGACAGAACAGCGGGGTCTTCGCCGAGGTCAGGAGCAGCGGGAACGCGCCCGTTTCTCCAGCGCGATGTTCGGCGCCCGCCAAAGACGGGACGTATTCCGGCAAGGGCGATTGTCCGTGGCGGCGGAAGGTTTCGGACCAGAACTCGGCCTTGCCGGTCGGCGTTGCAAAGCCGGACTCGCGGTACTTGCGGTATTCCGTTTTCACATCGACCGCGATGCCTTCGGGGCACGCGCGCAGGTCGTCCAGCGAGATGCCGGTCGGGTCCAGCATCGCCCGGTATCCGGCCTCGAGATCGCCGCCCCAGAACCTGTCGGCGAGACCGAGACGCTTGGCGAGTTCGAACACGATCCAAGCATCGCTGCGCGACTCACCGATGGGCTCCAGCACGGCGTCGCGGAACTGGAGGTGCGCCGCCGCCGCCGCACCGGGCTCGAAGAAGGCGCGGATGGCGCTCCGTTCCCAGGGTGTGGCGACCGGCAGCACGACATCGGCGAGCGCCGCCGTGGGCGTCATGAACATGTCGGCGTAGACGCAGAAGTCGAGTGCCTTCAGCGCTTCGTGTCCCCGCACCGGGCCGCCATGGGAAACCAGCAGGTTCGCGCCGAACCCGACAAGGCCCCGCACCGGATAGGGCTTGCCGGTCAGCGCCGCGTCATAAAAATCGCCCGAGGTGATCCAGTGATGCCGCGCGGGGCCGAGCGGGCGGGCCTCGAACCCGAGCGCCTTGGGTTTCTGTGTCTCCGGCATCAGGTCCCAGCCCGAAACATCGGCCACCGGCGCCTTGGCGAAATTGACGTTGCCGCCCGGCGCGTCGTAGCTGCCGGTGAGCGCATAGAGCGTGGCGATGGCGCGTTCGGTCTGGGTCGCATTGGTCTGCTGTCCGACCCCCGACCAGGCATGATACGCGACCGGCCGTGACTCCCAGATCAGCTTTGCCGTCGCCTCGATCTGCGCAGCCGGAACACCGGTGCGTTCCTCGACGCGTTCCAGCGGCACTTCCGAAACCAGTGCCGCATATTGCGCAAACACCGGCACGCATTGCACCGGACCCGCCGCGGTTTCGACGGTCACTTCCCCGTCGAGCGCCAGCGCTTCCGTTTCGCTATCGTATCGGCGCGTGGCGCTTTCGTACCGGGCCGGTTTACCCGCGCGGGTGTTCCACGCGAAATACACATCGTCGCGGCCGCCCTCGGCCATGTCCGCCCCGGTCAGCAGCCGACTGTCGTCGAGCCGCACCAGCAGTGGCGCGTTCGTCCAGTCGCGCACGAAACCGGTGTCGTACCAGCCGTTCCGGACCATCACACCGGCGATCGCCAGCGCCAGCAGGCCATCGGTGCCCGGGCGCACGCGGAGCCACTCGTCGGCCTTGACCGCAGCGGCCACCCGGCGCGGATCGATGACAATGACCTTCGCGCCGCGCTTCCGCGCCCCCGCGACGCCCTGCGCCATTGCGAGCCAGGCGGTGCTGGGGTTGTGGCCCCAGAGAATGATGCAGCCGGTTTTCGGCAGGTCGGGCGACCCGACACCGGCGCCGAACGTGTAGGCGTGGGCGAAATCCTTGTGCCAGTTGCAGATTTCGGTGCCGTAGATGTTGTTGGGGCTGCCGTAGGCGCGGATCAGGCGTTCGATCCACTGGATCGAATCCGAAATGCCGGTGCCGCTCGGCGTGGTGACCGCGAAGGCAACGCTCTCCGGGCCGTTCTCTCCCGCGAGCCGCGTGAGGCCCGCGGCCGTGTAATCGAGAGCCTCGTCCCAACTGATGCGCTCCCAGCCCGGATCGGCCGCCCCCTTGGGCGCGGTGCGCCGCATCGGGTGCGTCAGGCGTTCCGGGTGATGCACCAGTTCGGGTGCGGCCTTGCCCTTGGCACAGAGCGCGGTGCCCGTCGGGTGCCCGGGATCGGGCCGTACCGCCACCAGCCGCCCGTCCTCGACCTCCGAGATGCAGCCGCACCGCGAGCGGCAGAGCGCGCAATAGCCCCGCACCTCGCGAGTTTCCTCGGGAATCTGATCTTTGGGTGTGGTCCTGTCCATGGTGCATCATACCGGCGGCGGTTCCCGGCGCAAAGCAGCACCCGCCCTTCCGCCCTGTGCGCATCCCGCCTGCCGCGCTATAACCGCCGCCGACATGACACCGGCCTCAAACAATACCGCCGCCGCGGGCGCGGCCGAAACGCCATCGGGCAAGGGCGCGGGGGACGAGAATTTCCCTGTCGGCTCGTTCCTGCTGCCGTCGCGGCTCCGCCCGCATGTCGCGAAATATTATGCGTTCGCCCGTGCCATCGATGACGTCGCCGACAACCCCGAGCTTTCGCCCGACGAAAAAACCGCACGGCTCGACGGTTTCGACCAGGCGCTGCTCGGACAAAACGACGATCCGGCCTACGAGAAAGCCCATCGTATCCGCGAGAGCATGGCCGAAACCGGCGTGCCGGTGAAACACGGCCGCGACCTGATCTCGGCCTTCAAGCAGGACGCCATCAAGGGGCGCTACAAGGATTGGGCGGAACTGGTCGATTACTGCGACCGGTCGGCCTCTCCGGTCGGACGCTACCTGCTCGATCTCCATGGCGAAAATCCGGCGCATTACCGTTATTCGGACGCGCTCTGCAACGCGCTCCAGGTCATCAATCACCTGCAGGATTGCAAGGACGACTACCTTGAGATGGACCGGGTATACCTCTCGACCGACTGGATCGCCGCGGAAGGCGCGGCAATCGAGGACCTCGCCGCGGCGTCGGCCAGCCCGGGCCTCCGCCGCGTCATGGACCGCACGCTCACCCGCACCGAAGCCCTGATGACAGACGCCCGGAAGCTGCCGGGCGCGCTCATATCACGGCGGCTTGCGGCTGAGTCGGCCGCAATTGTGCGGATCGCCGACAAGCTGATTGGCAAACTGCGGCGCGAAGACCCGGTCGCGTGGCGGGTTGAACTCTCGAAACCGGCCTTCGCCGGGGCCTTTCTGCACGGCGTCTGGCGGGGGTTTTTCGTCCGCTGAATTCGGTCCGGACGCGGCTCCGGTCTCACGATATCGTGGGCCGTTCCTCCTTGACCCGCAAGGGGTGCCGCTTTACGTTGCCCGGTTGAAACAAGCCATGCTGCAATGCAGTAACCGCGGCCGTCCTGGGGACCCGGACCGGTGGGGATCACCGGTTACCTGGCAACCCCGGGCGGCCCGAATTTCAATTGAAAGACAGCTTTCAATTGGGAGGCTGACGGATGAATGGCTCCGGCCCGATGTGCGGCAACCAGCGCGCAAGGCTGGAGCGGGACGGGCCCGGAGCGGGCGCGATACAGAGCACCAAAGCGTGCACGAAAAAGGGTGACGCAGTGACAAACTCGACGACCGACAAGACCGGCGCGGCCTCACAAACGCCGCTGCTCGATCGTGTGACGATCCCGTCCGATCTTCGCACCCTCGACCGGAGCGAGCTCCGGCAGTTCTCCGACGAGCTTCGTCACGATGTGATCGACGCGGTCTCGCAGACCGGCGGACATCTGGGCGCCGGCCTCGGCGTCGTCGAACTCACCGTGGCGCTTCATTATGTTTTCAACACGCCGGACGACCGCATCGTCTGGGACGTCAGCCACCAGTGCTACCCCCACAAGATCCTGACCGGGCGGCGCGACCGCATCCGCTCGATCCGCCAGCCCGGCGGCCTGTCGGGTTTCACCAAGCGGACCGAGAGCGAGTACGACCCGTTCGGCGCGGCGCACAGTTCGACCGCGGCCTCGGCGGCCCAGGGCATGGCCGTATCACGCGATTTGTCCGGCGGCGGCAAGAACGTGATCGCGGTTGTCGGCGATGGTGCGGCCAGCGGCGGCATGTTCTTCGAGGCGCTGAACAACGCCGGCAGCCTGCCGAACCGCCTGATTGTCATCCTCAACGACAACGCGATGTCGATCGCACCCCCGGTCGGCGCGCTGAACGAGCACCTTCGAACGCTTACCGGCGAAAAACCCTCGGCCGACGGCGGCAACCTTTTCAAAAATTTCGGCATGGACTATCACGGCGTCCTCGACGGCCATGACATCGATGGCCTTGTCGCCAAGCTCGAGGAGCTCCGCGACGATCCCGACGGCGGCCCCGTCGTGCTCCATATCAAGACCCGCAAGGGCAAGGGCTACGCGCCGGCCGAAGCGTCGGCCGACTGCTACCACGGTGTCGCGAAATACGATGTTGCGACCGGCGAGCAAAAGAAGGGCGCGGGCGGCGCGGCGTCCTACACCAACGTATTCGCCAAGGCCCTGATCGCCGAGGCCAAGGCCGACGAGAAGATCGTGGCGCTGACCGCGGCAATGCCCTCGGGCACCGGCGTCGATGCCTTCGGGGAGGCATTTCCCGAGCGCACGTTCGATGTCGGCATTGCCGAACAGCACGGCGTGACCTTCGCCGCGGGTCTCGCCTCTGAAGGCCACAAGCCGTTCGCGGTGATCTATTCGACCTTCCTGCAGCGCGGCTATGACCAGGTGGTCCACGACGTCGCG
>JAJFFI010000057.1 GCA_021776755.1 Alphaproteobacteria bacterium
AGCGGCGCATAGCCCCGGCGGTTGAGATAGAGCATCGCCTGCTCTCCCGCCGCGACCGTCTCGCGGAGCGCCGTGCTCAGCCGCTCCGACAGCCATTGCTGGCCCGCGGGGCCGTCGGCGCGCATGTCGATGATGCCGATCTCGGGCAACGCCGCGCCGGCGTGGCGCGCGGTCAGCACCTCGCGGGCATAGCGCCCCGCGTCGGCGTTGAGCTGCGTCTCGAGCGACGGCGTCGCGGTCGCCAGCACAACCGGGATGCCGGTCAGCCGCGCCCGCACCACGGCCATGTCGCGGGCATGATAGATCACGCCCTCCTCCTGCTTGTAGGCGGCCTCATGTTCCTCATCGACGACGATCAGGCCGAGATCGGGAAACGGCAGGAACAGCGCCGAGCGCGCGCCGACCAGCACCTTCACGTCGCCGGCCGCCACCGCGCGCCAGGTCTCGCGCCGCTGCGCCCGGGTCAGGTCGCTGTGCCATTCCGCGGGCGGCACGCCGAAGCGGTCCTCAAAGCGCTTCAGCCATTGGGCCGAGAGCGCAATCTCGGGCAGCATCACCAGCACCTGCTGCCCGCGCCGGAGCGCTGCCGCCGCCGCCTCGAAATAGACTTCCGTCTTGCCCGAGCCCGTGACCCCGTCGAGCAGGTGCACCGCGAACCCCGCGCCGACACTCCCGGCGATCGCCGCCGCGGCGACTGTCTGATCCTCCGACAGGGTCGGCCCGGCCCGGTTCGCATCGGGCGCCGGCACATCCGCGCCCGGGAGAATCTCGACCGCCTGCAACAGCCCCGCGTCGGCCAATCCGCGAATCACCGAGGTGCCGACACCGGACTTGCGGGCGAGATCGGGGCCGGTCCGCGGCACCATGTCGGCCGCCGCCGCCAGCACCTTTTTCCGCGCAGGGGTCATCCGCAGACCAGACGGTTCCCGGCCCCCATCCGCTGCCAGCACGAAGCCCGCGAGCGGCTTCGGCGGCTCCAGCGCCTCGGGCACGCTCATCACCAGTCGCAGCACCGAGCCCGGCGACGAGATCGTATAGCCCGCGACCCAATCGACGAACTCCCGCAGGGGTTTGGCGAGCGGGCGGGCAGCCAGTTTCCCACTGACCGCCTTCAGTTTTTTGTCATCGACATCGCCCCGCGCGTCGCCCCAAACGACTCCGTGGACGGTCCGCGGCCCGAACGGCACCGCGACCACGTCGCCGGGCGCAAGGCTCAGATCGGCGGGGACCGCGTAGTCGTAAACGCCCTTGAGCGGCAGCGGCAGCAGAACGCCCACGCGCGCGCCGGAGCGTGCAGCCGGTTCATCGGCGCGCTCGGTCTCCGGCCCGGAGGGCGGGTCGAAAAGGTCGGGCAATTTGGTGGGGCTCGGCACCATGGGGTATACATTAGGAAGCAACCCGCACCGGGCCAAGGCGGCGTCTTCGCCAACAGCCCGGATCCAATGACCAGCGGAGCGCGCCAACCGACCGGCACGGAGACACCGCACCCATGAAGTTCTTTATCGACACCGCAGACCTGAACGAGATTCGCGAGCTCGCCACGACGGGCCTGCTCGACGGCGTCACGACCAACCCTTCGCTGATCGCCAAGTCCGGCGGCAACATCCTTGAGGTCATCAAGGAGATTTGCGACGTGGTCCCGGGCGACGTCAGCGCCGAGGTCACCGCGACCGACTTCCACACCATGCTGCGCGAGGGGCAGAAGCTCGCCAAGCTCGCCGACAACGTGGTGGTGAAAGTGCCGCTCACGATGGACGGGCTGAAAACCTGCAAGGCACTGTCGACCGATGGCACCAAGGTCAACGTGACGCTCTGCTTCTCGGCGGCCCAGGCGCTGCTCGCCGCCAAGGCGGGCGCGACCTATATCTCGCCCTTTGTCGGCCGGCTCGACGACATCAGCATCGACGGCATGGGCCTGATCGCCGACATCGTGCAGATCTACGCGAGCTATCCGGCGCTCGAGACCGAGGTGCTGGTCGCCTCGATCCGGCATCCGATGCATCTGGTCGAAGCCGCCAAGATGGGCGCCGATGTGGCGACCCTGCCGCCGTCGGTCATCCGCCAGCTCTTCAAGCATCCGCTGACCGACTCGGGTCTCGAAAGCTTCCTGAAGGACTGGGAAGGCACCGGCCAGTCGATCCTTGAACCCAACACCAGCGACGAGAAACGTGAGCGGGCCCAGTAAGAAACCGGCCCGCGCCTCCCGCCGCCCATCGGAGAGCGGCGCGAAGGCCGCTGCCAAAACGGGCGGCAAGGCATCCGCGAAATCCGCGGCGCCCACCGCTGCCGAGGTCGCGGCCTACCTCAAGGCGCATCCGGATTTCCTTGAAACCCATCCCGACGTGCTGACCGAGCTCAGTGCCCCGAGCCGCGGCGACGGCAACGTGGTTGATCTCCAAAGCTTCATGATCGAACGCCTCGGCGGCGAGGTCACCCGCCTCCGCGAGACCCAGAAAGACCTGCTCGCGACCGCCCGCAAGAACCTCGCGACCCAGTCCCGCATCCACGAGGCCGTGATCGCGCTGATGACCGCGCCGAGCTTCGAGCATCTGATCGAGGCAATGACGACGGATGTCGCGGCACGCCTCGATCTCGACGTCATCCGCATCTGCGTCGAGGCCTCGGAGGAAACGCCGGCCGGCTGCCGCACGCCGGGAGTGCGGGTGCTCACCGCCGGGCGGATCGACGAATTGCTGGGGCCTGACCTGCAGATCCTGCTGCGGCCCGATGTCGAGCCCGACCCCGAGATTTTCGGCAGTGCGGCCGCGCTTGTGCAGTCCGACGCCCTGGTGCGCCTCCATGTCAGCAGCGGCACGCCGCCCGGGCTGCTCGCCTTCGGCTCGCGCAATGCCGACCATTTCGACCGCGGCCAGGCGACCGAGCTTCTGACTTTCCTCGCCCGCGCCGCCGAGTCCCAGATCCGGACATGGCTCGACCTGCCCCAATAGACGGCACACCTCCAACCGATCTCGAACGCGAGGTCGGACGCTGGCTTGGCTGGCTTGCCCATGAGCGCCGCGCCGCCGATCACACGGTCGAGGCCTATACCCGCGACCTCACCGCCTTCCTCGAGTTCCTGACCGGCCATCTCGGCGCACCGCCCGGCCTCGACGATCTCGCCGCACTGCGCGCCGCCGACTTCCGCGCCTGGCTGTCGCGCCGGACGATGGAAGGACTGGCGCGCACGTCGACGGCACGGGCGTTGTCGGTCATTCGGAGCTTCTTTCGATACTTGAAGCGCAGCGGTGTCCTCGAAAATGCAGTCCTGGACCAGATCCGCTCACCAAAACTTCCCCGCCCCATACCGAAACCGCTCAGCGAAGGCGAGGCCCGGGACCTGCTCTCCGCCCTCGACGCCCTGCATGACGAGCCCTGGCTCGCCCGCCGCGATCTGGCCGTGCTGACGATGCTCTACGGTTGCGGTCTCCGAATCGACGAGGCCCTGTCGCTCAACCTCCGGGACGCGCCGGACGGCGACACGATGATGATCACCGGCAAGGGTGGCAAGCAGCGCCTCGTGCCAGTGCTGCCCCTCGTTCGCGAGGCCATCGACGCCTACCTCGATGCCTGCCCACACACGGGCGCGCCGGATGATCCGCTGTTCTTCGGCATCCGCGGCGGGCGGCTCGGCGCGCGCCAGGTGCAGGCCGCGATGCAAAAACTCCGCGTCTGGCTCGGCCTTCCCGAAACCGCGACGCCGCACGCGCTCCGCCACAGCTTTGCGACACATCTGTTGGCTGCCGGAGGCGACCTCCGCAGCATTCAGGAGCTGCTCGGCCACGCGTCGCTCTCGACAACGCAGCGCTATACCGATGTCGAAACGGAGAAACTGCTGGAGATTTACGAAGGCGCACACCCGCGGTCGCGGGGCACCAGGTAGGTTTCAGTCCGCAAAGGCCACCGCACCGGCATCCGCCAGCGTCTGCAGCTCCACATCTGAATATCCCAGGGCCTCGAACACGCCCCTCGTATGGGCGCCGAGGTTGGGCGGCGGGTTTGCCGGCAGATCGGGAGCTGCCCCCATGTGGAGCGGCGTCCGGGCGAAACGGAAGGTGCCGACCTCCGGGTCGTCGATTTCCATCAGAGCACCCCGCGCTGCCACCTGTGGGCAGGCAAACACGTCTTCCGCCGTGTTGACGGGGCCGCAGGGAATGCCCGCGTCGTTCAGGGCGGTCACCGCTTCCTCGCGGGTGCAGGTCTTGAGCCAACTCTCGATCAGCGGGTCGACATAGTCGCGGTTCTCGACTCGGGCGGCGGCGGTGTTCGAGCGCGGATCGTCAGCCAGTTCCGGATGGCCGATAACCCCGGCAAGCCGCGCCCACTGGCGCTCGTCGGGAATGTTGAGCGCGATGTAACCCTCTTTCGTTTCATAGGCGCCGCGCGGGTAGATATTGCGCGGGCGACCCCGGTGGGGCGACTGGCCGGCGACCGA
>JAJFFI010000058.1 GCA_021776755.1 Alphaproteobacteria bacterium
TTTACGGGCCGGGTCCGCGGCCGACCGGACCGCAGAGCCGGAACGGCGCAATGTCCCAGGCCGATGTCGACGCATTGCTCGAGGGGGACGTCGCATGATGCCGGCAGCACATCCCGGCGGAGGGCTCGTTCGCGCGCTTGCGGCATCGCTCGCGTTCGCGGGAGCCCTGCTGTTCGGGGCGCCGGGGCCGCTTTACGCAGACGTCACGCAAGAAACCCGGCAGGTCGACTTCACGGGGGTCGAAGGAACCGATGCCCGAGGCATTTCGTTCGCCCGGCTGGTGTTCGAGGCCGGCGCCGTTCGCCCCTACAACATCGGCATCGACGGCAACCAGGTCATCCTGCTGTTCGAGCGGCCTGTCGGCGGCAATCTCAAGCCGATCGTCCGCGCGCTGCAGACGCATGTCGTCTCCGCCAGGGTCAGCGCGCACGGCCGCATCGTGGCGCTCAAGCTCCGGGGCGAATACCGCACCGGCCAGACAACCGTCGACGGTGCGCTGCTGGTCGATCTCATTCCCCTGAAGGCGCCGGCCAAACCACCGGTCCGCACCGCCAAGCGCAAAGCCAAGAAAGTGCCGCCCCAGGTCAGCGCCACGACCAGTGACATGATCTGGAAGAAGGCGATTGAGCGCGCCATTTCCGGGTCGCCGTCGAAGAAGCCGCTGCCCAAAGTCACCATGATGCCGAAGCTCCCCAGGGCTGCTCGGGAAGCCCAGACGAAGGCGCGTGCGCCGCTGAAACAGAAGGTTGCCGACGCGAACCGCAAACCAGGTGATGCCGGCGCAAAAGTTGCGGCAGGTGCAGCGGCAGCCGATGCCCTTGCCGGGATCGAACCTGCCGCGGGCGGAAGTATTACGATCGACCTGCCGCCGGCGGGCAAGACCGATGGTGCGCTCAAGCCCGAGGAGGGCAAGGCCGCCGAAAGCCGGGCGCCCGCAAAGATGGTCCCGGAGAAAAAGGACGTGGCGAATTCGGGAACCGCGTCCGGATCCGGCGTCACAATTCCGCTGGAACCGGTCGAGAAGCCGAAGGCCAGGCTGGTGGAGCCGGCTGGCACGCTGGAGATGAAGCCGGTCGCCAAGGCCGCACCGGAGACCTTGCCGAAGGGGATCCCCAGGGTCGAATCGCGGAAATCCGCGCCACCTCCGGCAGAGCCGCCCCAATCGGTCCCGCCCCGATCGCTCCCGACCAAGTCCGAGCCGCCAAAGGCCATGCCCTCCGAGGGTCCGCCCCCCGACGGGCCGATCCGCGTGCGCTTTGCCCGGGAGCATGGTGCCGCGGCTTTTTCGTTGTTCTTCGACTGGAATCGCGCAACGCCGGCCGCCGTATTCCGGCGCTCGGATTTTCTCTGGATCGTCTTTGGCGAGCGCGCCGAGATGGACTTCAACGCCGCACAGGCTGATGGCCGGCCCATCGCTGAATCGCTCGAAGTGATCAAGACCGCATCTGGAACCGTCGTCCGCTTGGCGCTCGACCGGCCGTTCACGCCGTTTGTGCGTCAAAACGGGCATGTCTGGGAGGTCGCGATGATGCGTGGGCAAGCAGATCCGATCCGTCCGATGCGCGTGCTGACCGAAACCGGGTCCGACGGTGGCGGCAAGGTCGTTGTCTATTCAGGCCCGGCCAGCCCCCCGGTCCGTATTCCGGACGCCGAGAACGGCGGCGATCTGATGGTCGTGCCGGTGACGACCGAGAGCAGCGGCGTCATTTCCGACCGCGACTATCCCGAATTCCGAATCCTCGCGACCGCCCAGGGTGTTGCGTTCCGGGTGCAGTCGAAAAAGCTGCAGATCGCCAACACCGCCGACGGCATCGCCATCAGCGCCGATGGCGGGCTCCAGGTTTCGCGCAATGGCGGTGACGGGAACGGGCCTGTGCGCCCGCTGCCGGCCGCCACGCCCATCTTCCAGTATGCCACCTGGCGGAAGGGGGGCACCGAGCGGTTCAACGAGATCAAGCAGCAGCTGCAGGCCGCCGTTGCGACCGCCAAGGAAGACGCCCAGGGTGCGCGCCGGCTCGATCTCGCGCGCTTCTACTTCAGTTACGGTCTGGCCACCGAGGCGCTTGGGGCGCTCAATCTGATCGACCCCCGCGACCCGGTTGCGCTCGATCCGTCGTTCAGCGTGCTGCGGGGTGCGGCGGCCGTGATGGCGAACAGCATGAAGGACGCCGAGCAGGACCTGTTCCCGTCGCGGCTCGACGGACATCCCGAACTCGCGCTCTGGCGCGGTAGTCTGCGGGCCTATCAGGGGGACTGGGCGGGCGCCAATCGGCAGTTCAGCCTCGCCGGCGACCTGTTCCGCACCTACGCGGAGCCCTATCGCACGCGCTTCATCCTGCAGGCGGCCGAGGCGGCGATCAACGTCCGCGACCATGTGCAGGCGACGCGCTATCTCGCGCTGATCGACGAGAGCGAGCTTTCGCGCCCCGACAAAATTCGTCTCGCGCTGCTGCGCGGCCAGGTCCAGAAAGCCGAGGGCGCGGTGAAGGATGCGCTGAAGTCCTGGGCCGAGGTGATCGACAGCCGCGAAGGACGGAGTCGGGTGTTGGCCGTGCTTGCCCGCATCGATCTTCTGACCGGGCAGGGCAAGATGTCGAGCGGCGAGGCGATCGAGGTTCTCGAGCGGCTGCGCTTCACCTGGCGCGGCGATGATCTCGAGTTCGAAACGCTCCGTC
Source organism: Alphaproteobacteria bacterium (assembly GCA_021776755.1). Taxonomy (GTDB): domain Bacteria; phylum Pseudomonadota; class Alphaproteobacteria; order JAJFFI01; family JAJFFI01; genus JAJFFI01. The sequence continues at coordinate 2,676 of JAJFFI010000058.1, forward strand.
GTCTCGGGCGCTACTACACGCTCGAGCGCAAGCACAAGCTGGCGCTGCTGAGCTGGCGCCGGGCGGTGACGTTCTATCCCGACCATGCGGACGCGCCGGCGTTGCGCCAGAAGATGCAGGACACATTCACTGCGCTCTTCCGTGACGGCATGGCCGACGAGCTGCCGCCGCTGGTTGCGGTTGCACTTTTCGAGGAATTCCGCGAACTGGTGCCGGCGACAGCCGACGGCGCGCGCATGGTGCGCGATTTTGCCGAACGCCTTGTCACCGTCGATCTCCTGAACCGTGCCGGCGACTTGCTGGAAAAGCAGATTCCCCTCGACGCTGGATCCGCGACGGGCGCGCTGGTTGGTGCGCGGGTCGCCGAGATCCGCATGAAGGACGGGCAGCCGATCCGCGCGCTTTCGGCGCTCGACAAATCGCGTGCCGACGGGCTCGCCAAGCCGCTTGCCGACCGGCGGCGCTATCTCCGCGTCAGTGCGCTGACCGCGAGCGGCAAGAGCGGCAAGGCGCTCGAATTGCTCTCGGGCGACACCACGCGGAAAGCGAACGTGCTCCGGGCTGACATCCATTGGCGCAAACAGGACTGGAAACAGGCGGCCTTCGCCTTCGGCATGATCGCTGCGGGCATTGAGCCCGAGGGCGGCGAACCGTTGCCCGAAGGCGAGGCGCAACTAGTGCTTGGCTGGGCCGCGGCACTCGCACTTTCCGATGACCGCAGGGGCCTGCAGGCGCTCCGCCGCCGGTTCGATGCGGTGATGGAAGCCGGCCCTCACAAAGACACCTACCGCATCTTCGCCGCCGCCATCACTGGCCCGGTCACCGATTACGAAGCGGTGATCACGCGGCTCCGCGAGGTCGATCACTTCGAGGCATTCCTCGAGACCTACCGCAAGGAGTCCGAGAAAGCCGCGAAGGAAACCGCCGCAGGTGCGGCAGCGACACCGCCCCCGGCTGCCGGGGCCAAGCCCGGCGGCCAGCAGGCCCGCGTCACGAACTGATCTCGCCTACCTCGCCAACGGCTCATAGAGCTCTGGCCGCATCCCCGCGGCCGCGCGGGCTTCGGTATTGAACGGCGGCTTCAGGGCACCCCGGAAATAGGTACGCACCATGTCGCGCCAGGCATCCTCGGGTGCAAGGCCGCGGGCCCGGGCCACATGCGCAAACCACCGTGCCCCTGTCGCCACATGGTCTTTCTCGTCTTCGTAGATCACCCTCAGCACCGCAACGCTGTCCGCATCGCCGTGCCCTTCGAGCCGCGTGATCATCCCCGGCGTGACATCCAGCCCGCGGGCTTCCAGCACCATCGGCACCACGGCGAGGCGCGCCATCAGGTCGTGCGCGGTTTCGCCCGCCGCTTCCCAGAGCCCGTCATGGGCCGGCAGGTCGCCATAGGCCGCGCCGAAATCCGCGAGCCGGGCGGCCAGCATCTGGAAATGCCGCGCCTCGTCGTCAGCAACCGCCACCCAGTCGTCGAAGAACGCGCGCGGCAGGGCTTTGCCGTCCTCCCGAGCCCCTGAAAACCGCGCCACCATGTCCCAGGCAAGATCGATCGCGTTAAGCTCGATATGCGCCAACGCATGAAGCAATGCGACCCGGTTCGCGTCCGACCCCCCCTTCTTCCGCCGCGGCATGTCCCGCGGCGCCAGCAGTTCGGGCCGCGCCGGCCGCGCGGGGCGGGCAGGCGCCATGGCCGTGCCGACCGACTCGATCTGGCCCTCCCGCCACGCCGCGGCCACCTTCCGCGATGCGGCCGCCTTGTCGAGCGCCTCCGCGGTTCGCAGTACACCGACCGCGGCCTCGGCGAGGGAGGGCGCCAGAGCCGCGCCGCAAGATTGTTTCGGATTCACCATAGTATTGTACTCATAATCTATTGCAGTTTCTGGTTGCGCAACCGGAACGGGAAGGTCTAGGATTTTTGATCCGTTCTCCGTTCAGGCTGGCCGCATTTGGGGATGCGCCGAAATAGCCCGGAGAACTGACTATCGGGGGGAGGGGACATGTTCCGGATCACATCGGCAAATGCAACCGTGTGCACACTCGCACTCGGGATTTCAGCATGCTCAATGGCGCCATTGGTGAGCCAGTACGCTACCGAATACAACAAGGCTTACGAGGACGAACGCAACCGGGCGCTCTTCCTGAACATCATCCGCGCCAAAGAGCGCCGACCGATGTCGCATTCGCAGTTGCAGCAGGTTACAGCACAAGCGACTTTCGGTGCGTCCTTCGGTGCGACCATTCCGCAAGGTCCCGGTGCCAACTCTGCCTCTCGCACTTTCACAGCTGGCCTTGCATCCAACACAGGTGCGTCCAGCTATAGCGTTGCCCCACTCTTCTCAAAGAAATTCATGCAAGGTTTTCTGCGGCCGGTGACGTTCTCGAACCTTGACTACTACTGGCAACAAGGATGGCCAAAAGATTTCTTGCTTCATTTGATGGTCCGAAAAATCGAACTGAATTTTGTGCGAACCGCTGACAATGGACAAGTACGACCCGTGAGTTTCGATGAGGCATTCGCCAATCCACTTTTCTTCAAGAAGTGTGGCGAGAGCTCAAAGGAATATCTGCGACTGCGATATCAAACCCGCGTGATCGGTAAAACGAAAGAGGGGTCGAAAGGGAAGGCAGAGTCACATGTCGCTTTTGAGAATTCTCCAAGTGCGGGGCCTGGATGGGTTCGATATGCAGCGTTCAAATGTTTGGTCGATAGTGTGCGGCCGTATTTGTGGATTGCCCGGACCAAAAGTCCGACTGATGTGGGCGCTCCAATTCACTACACCCAAATCCGGTCGCAAGAATTGAAACAATTGGTTGAGGCGACAGATGGCGGCTATACGCTAAGCCCGGATGAAGGATCGAAATGCATTACAAAAGGTACGGGAAAAAAAACCGGTGAGTGTCTGAGACGGGAATTGTATCAGCTGTCCAAGCCGGGCGTTTCGAGAGAAATCTGTTTTGGCAAATGGGAGGGGCGATCTTCCAAGTTTGCGTGTTCGAAGCCCGAAAAAGAAAACCCGGGCGCCAATCGAGAGCAGGAAGCCGAAGGCAAGAAGCGAGATGAACGCGAGGGCACTGCATCGATATCCGGAAAAATGAATTCGTTGGTCAACGCGTTGGGCCTCGTAAGACCGGTTACTAGCCAACAACCCTCGGGGCAGGGGGCCAACAACTCACAAGCTGGCGTGAACAAGCCGCAGCCAGAGGATTACGAATTTGAATTCGTCATTCACCTCCGTTCGGTTGAAGGAATTTTGTACTATCTCGGCCAGGTCATGCGCGCTCGAGAAGGTGGCAAACCCTATGAGGTGCAAGTGGTTTGGTCTGCGGACGAGAAGGGCAACGAATATCCGAAACCGCTCTTTACCGGTCAATTCGGGATAGCTGCGCGACCGCATGTGCAGGTAAGTTTTGACGGTACTAATTATCACATACCGCGAGGCGACGATTCACGTTCGATGAGTGCGCTGGCAGTGATTACCCAGCTACTTGCACTGAACCTCGAAGCGGACCTTCCGCCGACCCCGACTACAGTGAATTTCGTCGGGGCTCGTGCCGTCGTTGCCGGACAATAGTCAGTGGATGGCTAAAGTCGGGAGGCGCTTCTAAAGCGCCTCCGCCGCGGTCTTCACTTCGTCGACGTGGGTTTTGACCTTCACCTTGCGCCAGATTTTCCGGATCACACCATTTTCGTCGATCAGGAAGGTTGAGCGGTCGATGCCCATGTATTTGCGGCCGTACATGTTCTTTTCGACCCAGGAGCCGTAGGCCTCGATCATCTTGCCGTCTTCGTCCGAGACGAGCGTGAAGGGCAGGTCGTATTTGGCCTTGAACTTGTCGTGCCTGGCGGGCGGGTCTTTCGAGACGCCGACGATTTCGGCATCGAGTTTCGAGAAATCCGGCAGCGCGTCACGGAAGCCGCAGGCCTCCTTGGTGCAGCCCGGCGTGTCGTCCTTGGGGTAGAAATAGAGCACGACCTTCTTGCCCTTCAGGCTCGAGAGCTTGAGGGTGCCGCCGCCGTCGGTCGGCAGGTTGAAGTCGGGAGCTTTTTGATTTTCTTTGATACTCATATCGAAACCGGTCCTTTCTTTCGGGTTGTTCAGCCAGGGCCCTGGCGTTCGTCGGCGAGGCCTTCCGGCAGCTCGGCGGCGGGGCCCGCGATGATTTCCTCGTAGCGGGCGGCGGCGCGCCCGGCGGCCTCGTCCATCTTGTCTTTCAGGGCGCCGAAACTCGGCACATCGGCGGCGCGCAGCAGAATGCGGCGCAAGCCTTCCGGGATCGCCTCGTCGCTCTCGGGGGGCGGCCCGAGCGTGAGCCGCAGCACGGCCTGAAGCTCGCGCCAGAGATCGTAGGGCTCGACCAGATCGGCGACCACGGCGTCACTGAGCAACCCGGCCTCGCCGATACGCCGAAGCGCCACGCCCGGGTGGGTGTCGAGGATCTTCGGCTTTTCGCGGCCGTGGCGCAGCATCAGGTATTGCGCGCAGAACTCGATGTCGACGAGCCCGCCGGTGCGGTTCTTGACGTCCCACAGGCGGTTCGGATCGCGGGCCGCGGTCATCCGCTCCCGCATGGCGGCGGCACTTGCAAGCAGCCGGTCCGGGTCGCGCGGGCGGCACAGGATGTCCTGGATCGTCATCGCGATCCGCATGCCGAGGTCCCGCGGGCCCGAGACGACCCGCGCCCGGGTCAGCGCCATGTGCTCCCAGGTCCAGGCGCGGGCCTGCTGGTATTCACGGAACGCCCGGAGGCCCAAGACCAGCGGCCCGGCATTGCCCGAGGGGCGGAGCCGCATGTCGACCTCGTAAAGCGAGCCTTCGGCCGTGGGCGCGGTGATCGCCGTGATCAGCGCCTGCCCGAAGCGGGCATAGTAGTGTCCGGGCGAGAGCGGCTTCTCGCCGTCCGAGCCGTCGCAGTCATCCGGCGCGTCGTAGATGAAGACCAGATCGAGATCGGACTCGGGCGACATGTCGCGGCTGCCGAGCTTGCCCAGCGCCACGACCGTCATCCCGGCACCGGGCACCTTTCCGTGGCGCGCGGCAAACTCGTCCTCGGCGGCGGTGCGGAGGCCGTCGAGCGCGACCTCGGCAATGTCCGCGAGCGCGCGCCCGGTTGTGTCGACGTCCGAGTGCTGGCGCAGAATCTGGATGCCGGCCTGAAACCGCCGATCGCCATTCCATTGCCGCGCGGCGTCGAGGGTTTCCTGATAGTCCCGCGCCTGGGCGAGGGCGGCCGCCAGGGTTTCGCGAAGCTCCGCGCGGCCCCGCGGGGCCTGGAAGAAATCCGCCGTCAGCACGCCGTCAAGGAGCACCGGCCGGCGGCTCAGCACCTCGGCAAGTTTGGGCGCGCTGCCCATGATCTCGGCGACCAGCTCCAGCAATTCAGGGTTCATCTGGAACAGCGAGAAGAGCTGCACGCCGGAGGGCAGGCCCTCGAGAAATCCGTTGAAGCGCAGCAAGGCGGCATCCGGGTCGGCGGTGTCGGCCAGCGCTTTCAGGAGCGCTGGCATCAACTCGGTCAGAATCTCGCGCGCGCGCACGGTCCGGGTCGAGCGGTAACGGCCGTGATGCCACTGGCGCACCAGTGTCGAGGCGCGCTCGGCTTCCTCGAACCCCATCTCGCCAAGCGTGGCAATGGTTTCGGGATCGTGATCGGCGCCGGTGAAAACCAGGTTCCCGCTGTCCGAGAGCGACTCCGACTCCTCGAAGAGCTCGGCGTAATGCGCCTCGACGCGCTGCAGATGCATCGTGAGTTCGCGCTCGAAGTCGGCGCGGCCGTCATAGCCGAGAAAAAGCGCAAGCGCCTCGCGCCCGGGCTCGTCGTCCGGCACCGAATGGGTCTGCTGGTCGTCGGTCATCTGGATGCGGTTTTCGACGCGGCGGAGGTATTCGTAGCTCTCGGTTAGCTCCTGCACGACGTCGGCGCC
>JAJFFI010000059.1 GCA_021776755.1 Alphaproteobacteria bacterium
GCCTCGTATCACTATGCCGCGTCGGTATTGCAATACCCGGTCCGCCCTATCAGCCATTATTCGAGAATTCTGACCCGGGCATTGTCGGGATAAGACCCTCGGACCAGTCTCGGACTCAGTGGTCAAACTTTGGGGCAGGCACAAGACCTGGAGAGACTTTATATTGCAGTAGGGAAAGCCGGGACACGACCTGCGCCGCTTGCCCGAAGTTTGGGCGGCCCTTTTTGCTGAGCAGGGCCCTCAAGTTGATGATGCAGCGGACCACCGGACGAGTCGTAGAGATCGCCGCAGCCTGAACAATGCGAGACCGGGAATTCTGGTCTGAACCTCTCCCTGTTCGCTTTAAATGTTTCACTGTTACGGCTCAGATTTCCCCTGTTGTCTCGTGCAGGGAATTCGCCACAAGATCTCCGGAAAACCGGGATTTTCGCCATGCCGAATTGGCAGATCGTGCCAATATTTCGAAATATTCCCTGTATTTTCCCTGGGTTCAGGGAAATACCGACAGAGACAGGTTCGCTCGTGACTAAATCCACTGCCATCATTTCCAACGTGTCGAACGCGATTGCATTCCGGTTGTCATCTTGATGGAATGCGCTTTGGTTCGGAAGATCTCACCCAAGGAACGGTAGGGCAATGAAACCTGTCTGTCTGGTTATCGGAGCTGGTGCCGGCATCGGCGGCAACGCCGGGCGGCGCTTTGCGCAGGAAGGGTATCACACCGTCTTGTGCCGCAGAAGCAATGAGGACGGGCTCCGAGGGACGGTGAAAACCATCGAGGAGGACGGCGGCAAGGCATCGGGCTTTCTCCTCAACGCCGTGGACGCTGGCAGCATCGAGGACCGGATTTCGGCAGTCGAGACCGATATCGGACCCATCGAGGTGCTGGTCTTCAACCTCGGCGCGCAGACCGGCAACCTGAGCCTTGAAGCGACCACCCTCAAGGCCTTCGAACTCGGCTGGCGCCTCGCGACCTTCAGCCTCTTTCGGGCGGCCGCCATGCTCTGCCCGCTGATGGCGGAGCGCGGCAAGGGGACAATTCTCGTGACCGCGTCGACCGCGGCGATGCGGGGCAATCCCGAGCAGCATTCCCATGCCTCCGCGATGGCAGGTCGGCGCATGCTGTGCCAATCCCTGAACGCGGAATATGCGGCCCGCGGTGTTCACATCGTCCACATCCTCGTGGACGGCCTAGTGGACGCTCCCGATACACTGGGGAAGATCCTCGGCCCTGAACGCTTCCAGGAACTCCGCGAGCGTCAGGGTCTGGAGCATGACGGTCTCCTGCTGCCGGAACGGGTGGCCGACACGTTTTTCCATCTGTCGCAGCAGCATCGCTCGGCCTGGACCCACGAGATCGACCTCCGCCCATATTCGGAGACGCCGTGGTGGAACAGCTGACGCGCGACAATCAGGGCCGCATCCTTTGCTCATCGCCATTACCGGGATGCGATTCTCCTGGCGCAACTAGCCTGTTCACCCCGTGAACATATTCAGTTGACGCCACAAACCCTATCAGGCATGAAGGTCGCGCAGGCGCTGTTCACGATGTGAACGTGAAGCGGCGCTTGACTTGTTGAGCCTTCAGGGGCCGCGGATCGGGTGAACGCGTTTTCACCCGAATGGCTGCCTAACGCACTGCTTGAGGCGCTGGCCAGCGGCACGCCGGTGATCGTGACGCCCGAGTCGGGCGGGGTGGGCGACATCCGGCAGGCGGCGGTCGATGCCGGACAGGACGGCGCGGTCACCATTGTGGAGATCGGCGCGCCATTTCAGGACGCCCTCCGCGGAATCGTGCCAGCACCCGCCGCCGCGCCGCGCGAGAGTCTGCTTCCCGCGCGCTATCGACGCGACAACGTCATCGGCGCGTTTGAAACGATCCTCGACGCGCGCCTTGATGCGCGGGCCGGAAATGCGGCATGACTGCCGCTGTTACACCCGAAATCGCAAAGCTGGCCGCCGCCAGGGGACATCCATGAACTATTCCGGACGCAAGGTCCTGGTCACCGGGGCCGACGGCTTCATCGGCTCGCATCTCACCGAGGCGCTGGTTGCGGCGGGGGCCGAGGTGACGGCACTCAGTCAGTACAACTCGTTCGACCGCAACGGCTGGCTTGATGATCTCGCAGGAGATGTCCGGTCGTCGGTGGAGATCGTCGCGGGCGATGTGCGCGACGCTTATTTCTTGCGCAGTCTCGCAGACGGCAAGGACGTGGTGTTTCATCTCGCTGCCTTGATCGCGATCCCGTTCTCCTATGCCGCCCCCCAGTCCTATATCGATGTCAACATAACCGGCACGCTCAATGCGCTCGAGGCCTGCAAGGCCGGCGGCGTCGGCCGCCTTGTCCACACCTCGACGTCCGAGGTGTACGGCACAGCCCTCTTCACACCGATCACCGAGGCGCACCCGATGCAGGGGCAGTCGCCCTATTCGGCCTCAAAGATCGGCGCCGATCACATGGTCGAAGCCTATGCGCGTTCGTTCGACCTGCCTGCCGTCACGCTCCGGCCGTTCAACACCTATGGTCCGCGCCAGAGCGAACGCGCGGTCATCTCGTCGACGATCCGCCAGGTGCTCGACCCGGCCTGCACCGAGATCCGTCTCGGCGATCTCACGCCATCTCGCGACTTTAATTTCGTCCGCGATACGGCGCAGGCGTTCCTCGCCATCGGCGCCGCTGACAAGGTCGAGTACGGCATGGCGTATAACGCCGGCACGGGCCACGCCGTCACCATCGGCGAGATGGTTGAGGTCGTGCGCAAGATCACCGGCTCGAACCTGCCGATTGTCGCCGAGGAAGCGCGCCGCCGCCCGGAGAAATCCGAAGTCCGCCTGCTGCTCGCCGGCAGCGAGCGCCTGACCGGGGCCACCGGCTGGACCCCCCAAACGCCGCTCGAGACGGGCCTTGAAGCGACGGTCGCCTGGTGGCGCGACCGCATTGCGCACGGTGAGCACCGCTCCGACAGCGGTTTCGTGCTCTAGGACTTCCGCAAAAGGCCGTCCGCGAGCGGGATTGGCGCACGGCCGAGCAGGCGCGTCATGGCGCTCACATCGAACGCCTTGTCCTCGGTGGCGCGCCGGATTTCCGCCGGCCCGAATGTGACCGGCATCAGCGCCGCGGCCCCCGACAGCAGGCCCGCCGGCACCGGCAGCACCGACACCCGCCGCCCTTCGGCCTTACCCACGGCAGTGACCAGCGCGCGGT
>JAJFFI010000060.1 GCA_021776755.1 Alphaproteobacteria bacterium
CTTGTGGAAATCCGCGCCCATCTGCGCGGCCAGGTCGAGGCCTGTGCCGCGAACGGGCGCTACGAGGTGCCGATGCCCGCTGTCCTGGTCTCAGGGCGGAAGCCCTGAGCCTACCGGTTCTTGCCCGGCACCCAGAGCACGTCGTCCTTGCCCTTGCCGTTGAAGTAGCGCGAGGCGACGAAGAGGTGATCTGACAGCCGGTTGAGATACTGCAGCGCCAGCGGATTGACCGTGTCGTCGGCGTCCATCAGTTCGGTGACCCGGCGCTCGGCCCGGCGCGCGACCGTGCGGCCGAGGTGCAGCCACGACGAAATCTCGCTGCCGCCGGGCAGGGTGAACGAATTCAGCGGCTCGAGCTCGGCGTTCATTTTGTCAATCTCGCGCTCAAGGCGCTCGACCTGCGCCTTCACGACCCGCAGCGGCGGGTATTTCGGTTCGTCCTCATGGGGGGTCGCCAGATCGGCGCCAAGGTCGAACAGGTCGTTCTGGATCCGCACCAGCATCTCGTGCGCCTCGCCGTCGGCGTGCAGCACGGCAAGTCCGATGACAGAGTTACATTCATCGCTCGTGCCGTAGGCCTCGACCCTGGGATCGTGCTTGGCGACGCGGGCGCCATTCGACAGCGAGGTCTGCCCCTTGTCGCCGCCGCGCGTGTAGATTTTCGTGAGTTTGACCATCGTCCGCCGCCCGCCCTTCGCTCAGTCCTTGAACAGAAACAGGAGGCCCAGCAGGATCACCGCCACGCCCTGCAGGATTACCCGCCAGCGCATCAGCCGGTTGCTGTGTTTCCTGTTGAAGTCGCCGCCCTTCAGCATGTTGAAGATGCCGGTCACCAGTACCACGACGATCAGGCCGAGGATAATCCAGATCGCGATTGTCAGGATGTCTCCGCCGCCCATCGTGTCCTGCCTGCTGTCGCCTGTTTACCGGCCGCGCCATCCGGCGCGTCGATGCCGTGCGGCCCGGTCTTAGACCAGGCCTTGTACGCGGAACAGGAAAAATTCGGATTGCAGCGCCTCCCGGCGGCGCGCCGGACGGGTCAGGCCTTCGCCGCTGCGACGATGCCGCGATAGGGCACCAGCGTGATGACGTCGAACTCAAGGAAGCCGTTCTGCGCGAACGGCAACTTGCCGAGCTTGGCCCGGACCTCGTCCTCGTTGGCCGCCTCGCAGACGATCACCGCGCCCTTGCCGTCCTCGCGCCCGTAGATCTCGCGGACGAAATCCTCGGCCATGAACGAGAGCGCCGTCCGCGCCTCGTCGGCGAGCAGCGGTTTCATCCCTTCGGGCGTTGCGGCATCTGTGCGCGTGGCGATGACAATGATCTTCATGGGGCCCCCGTGTGTCCGTCGTTCATGACTGCGCGGAGAGTATGAGCGCGGGATTCGCCGGTCAATAAGTTTTGGAACGAAAATTCCAGAATGTGACCGTCAGGCGCGCGCGCCGTGCAGGACATGGGTCCGGATCTGGCGGCCGATGTCCTCGAGCACCTGACGCCCGGGATCGACCTTGGCCATCACCCGCATGCCCTGAATGCTGGCAATCACGAACCGGGCCAGCGCGCGCGGATCGCGGTCGCCGCCGATCTCGCCCCGGGTGCGGGCTTCGTCGAAGCGCTCGGTCAGCATGTTTTCAACCGTGACCAGGAGCTCCCCGAGCTGGGTCGAGGGTGCGGCGCTGGTGTTGCCAAGCTCGACCACCGTGTTGGTGAGAAAGCACCCGCGTTTGCCCGCGCCACCCGGCTTCGAGCCCGCGTCCACCACGAGGTCGATGATGCCGTTCAGCGTCGCATCCAGCGGCCCGTCTTCGCCCTCTGCGATGATGCGTCCGATGCCGTCGCGCTCGACGTAGCGGCGGAGCGCGGCCGTGAAGAGGCCGTCCTTGTCGCCGAAAACGCTGTAGAGACTGCCGCGATTGACGCCGGTCGCCTCCACCAGGTCCTGGATCGAGGTCGCGCAGAATCCCTTCTGCCAGAAAAGATCCATCGCACTGTCGATGACGTCGTCGTAGTCGAATTCGCGGGGGCGGGCCATTTGTGCCTCAAGACTATCGCTTCAAATATGCAAGGGTCACCCTACGCACTCTGGTAGCACAGGCAAAACGGCGTTTGCGACCGATATTGGGACTGCCGCGCCACAATCCCGATTCCCTGCCGTGCACCCCCGCCAGCGTGATAAGACGATCCAGGCGCGACCGTCCCGCACTGTTTTCCGGCCTCTCCCGATGACCCAGCCTGCTTCGTCACCCGTGACTTCTGCAAACAACGCACCCGGCCTGTTCTGGGGCGTTGCGATGCCGGTCGTGTTCGTCTTCCTCTGGAGCACCGGGTTCCTCGGCGCGAAATACGGCCTGCCCTACGCCGAGCCGATGACGTTTCTCTTCATCCGCTATGGCCTTGCGGTCCTGGTCTTCCTCGTCGTTGTGGTCGTGACTCGCGCGCCCTGGCCGGGCAGCTGGAAAGAAGCGGCGCACATCTCGGTCAGCGGTTTCCTGTTGCAGGTGGTCTATCTGGGCGGGGTTTTCTATGCGATTGCGCTCGGCGTCGAGGCCGGCGTCACCGCGCTGATCGTCAACCTCCAGCCGCTGATCGTTGCCGCCCTCGCGGGGGCGCTGCTGGGCGAACGGGTCAGCGCCCGGCAGTGGAGCGGGCTTGCGCTCGGCATCATCGGCGTGGCGCTGGTCGTCTGGCAGAAGCTCGCCGCCGGCATCGGCACACCGCTCGGCGTCGGGCTCACCGTCGTGGGACTTGCCGGATTTGCCGGTGCGACCCTCTACCAGAAGCGCAATTGCGCCGACATGCCGCTGCGCTCGGGCAATCTCATCCAGGCCACCGTCGCCGCCGTCTCGACCGGCCTGTTCGCGCTGGCGCTTGAGACCGGCGCCGTTACCTGGAGCACCGAGTTCGTGCTCGCGGTCGTGTGGCTCGCGCTCGTCCTGTCGGTCGGAACCTTCACGCTGCTCTGGATGCTGATCCTGCGGGGGGCGGCGTCCCGGGTCGCGAGCTATTTCTTTCTCGTGCCGGCCGTCACCGCACTGATCGCCTGGCCGATGTTCGGCGAGACCTTCGGCCCGATAGCACTTGCCGGCATGGCGTTAACGATGGCCGGCGTCGCGCTGGTCAACATCCCGGCCCGCCGCAAGGCCTAGGCGTTCCCGATATCCGATTCGATGTGCACATGCGCGTCGTCGCGCTCGGCGGCGAGATCCCGCAGCACCGTGAGCAGCGGCAGCCAGTAGGGTCCGAGGGCCTTTGCAAGCGCCTCGGTTTCCTCGACGACAATCTCAAACGGCCCCGGCACGTCGGCCGTCAGCGTGTCCCATAGCGCATCGAGATTGCGCCCGAACCAGTCCGGAAACGGCAGCGCTGCGGCCAGCACGTCGTAGACGTCGTCGATGGTCTTGACGGTTTCGGCCGACAGCACCGCGCGGGGCATCTTTGCGGACTTGCCGCCCGGCTCTTTGCCGCCCCGACCGCCGGTCATTCGAAGTCCACCGAGGGCACGCGGACGAACGTCTTGTAGTGATCGAGTGTGATCCACATGTCCCAGCGCCCTTTCGTGCCGCGGTCGAACACCACGCGGCGCGCGCCGCGCCGGCCGCCGGCAAAATCGAGATCCGCCTCGATGTAGCTGCCGCCTTCCGGCAGGCGGCCTTCGCGGTTGGAGAACCGGTTGCCGCCGATGGCGGCCCCCTTGGCCGAGTCCCAGAGATTGCCCCCCGGCCGCCAGCCCTTCGCGCGGGCCGCGT
>JAJFFI010000007.1 GCA_021776755.1 Alphaproteobacteria bacterium
GCTGGCCAGGCCGTCCTCGACCGAGGCCGCCGTGAAGCGGCAGCCGTTGAGTTCCGGGAACTCAACCTTGTATGCGTGTGCCGGGTTTTCACTGTTTCGGCGCGTGACGAGTGCGAAATAGCCGCGCATGGCTCTGTTCCCTGTGCCTGTGTCCTACATGGACGTTGCAATGATGCGCGGAGCATACCCCGGCCAAGCTGAACCGGATATGACGGCCGTCACTTACCGGGAAGATTGGGCCGGGGAGGTCGGGCGCCGCGGAACCTTGTCTCGTATTCGGCGCCGGTCATCTGCTTCGCCCCGCACGGCTCCGCCGGATCGGACCGACCGGAATAACGTTAGGATATTCAGCCATATCCGACTAACTACGGAGAGCCAGTACAGGCACCCCAGTGCGCTGTCTTGCGCGATACATCGGGCCAGCCCACTTCGATACCCCAGACCGGGAGGCACGAACGATGCGCAAATATGTAATCGAGCGGGATTTACCTGCAGTTGGAAGTTTCGAGCGCGAGCAGCTGAAAGAGGCTGCCAAGACCTCGAACGCGGCGCTGGCCAAACTGGCGCCGGACATCCAGTGGGTCGAAAGCTTTGTCACCGCCGACAAGACGTTTTGCATCTATCTTGCCAAGGATGAAGACGTGATCCGGAAGCACGCCGAGATCAGCGGCTTTCCGGCGACAACGATCACGGAAGTCCGGCGCATGATCGACCCGACAACCGAAACCGCCTGAACGCCGCTGCACGCAATCGCAGTGCCGGTACGGGGCACCGCTTGATAGCGGCGGCCCCCTAAAGGACTGATCCGCGGCGCCAATCGCATTTATCCAGACTGCCGTGTTTTTTCATGCAGCTTCCGGCGCCGGTGCGCAGGCACGACTCCTGCTGATCTGCGCGCGCCTATCGATCACGCGGCCAGAATTGCGCCGCTGGCCCGCGCCGCGCCACACCTCTAATATCGCTTCTCGTATCGGCAGCAGTAGTTTGCTTTTGGCAGGGCACGCATGGTCGCACGGGTCAACACGGTCGCGTTTCAGGGGATCGAGGTGCTGGACATCGATGTCCAGGTCCAGATCGCCAGCGGGCTCGTGTCCTTTCAGGTGGTCGGGCTGCCGGACAAGGCGGTGGCCGAGTCGCGCGAGCGGGTTCGCTCCGCGCTCGATGCGATCGGGCTGGCGCTGCCGGCCAAGCGGATCACGGTGAACCTCGCCCCCGCCGATGTGCTGAAAGAAGGCAGTCATTTTGATTTGCCCATCGCGCTTGGCATTCTCGCCGCCATGGGGGTGCTGCCCCCGGACGAAATCGCCGGCTACACGGCGCTTGGCGAACTGGCGTTGGACGGACGGATCGCGGCGGTCGCCGGGGTGCTGCCGGCGGCGATCCAGGCCTCGGCACATGACCGCGGTCTGATCTGCCCCGCGGCCTGCGGCGGCGAGGCGGCGTTCGCGGGGGACGTGGAAATCCTCGCGCCGGACTCGATCCTGGCCCTGGTGAACCATTTCAAGGGCACCCAGGTTCTGACCCCGCCCGAGCCGGCGCTGGCCGCCGACGATGTGCGCTATCCGGATCTCGCCGACATCAAGGGCCAGGAGACGGCCAAACGCGCGCTAGAGGTCGCGGCCGCCGGCGGGCACAACCTGTTGATGGTCGGTCCGCCCGGCTCGGGCAAGTCGATGCTGGCCCAGCGCCTGCCGGGGCTGCTGCCGCCGCTCGATGCGGCCGAGGCGCTTGAGGTCTCCATGATCCATTCGGTCGCGGGCGAATTGGCAGGCGGGAAGATTTCCCGCCAGCGGCCCTATCGCGACCCGCACCACTCGGCCTCGCTCCCGGCGCTGATCGGCGGCGGGCTGCGCTCGAAACCGGGCGAGGTGTCGCTCTCGCATCTGGGCGTGCTGTTCCTCGACGAGCTGCCCGAGTTCCAGCGCCCGACCCTCGAATCCCTCCGCCAGCCGATCGAGAGCGGCCGCGCGGTGGTGGCGCGGGCGAACCGGCACGTGACCTATCCTGCGAGTTTCCAGTTGGTGGCGGCAATGAACCCGTGCCGCTGCGGCTATCTCGACGACCCGGCGCAGGCCTGTTCCCGCGCGCCGAAATGCGCGGCGGACTACCAGAGCAAGATTTCAGGTCCAATGTTCGACCGCATCGACCTCCACGTGGACGTGCCCGCCGTGTCAGCCGCCGATCTCTCGCTGCCGCCGCCCAGCGAGACCAGCGCCGATGTCGCCCGCCGCATCGCCGCCGCCCGTGCCGTGCAGACCGTGCGCTACGCAGGCGCGGAACCTGTGAACGGCGTCACGCTCCGCACCAACGCCCAGGCCGATGGGACATTGCTCGAGGACGTCGCCGCACCCGACGAGGCCGGCCGCGCGCTGCTGACCGAAGCTGCCGACAAGCTCAAACTTACCGCCCGTGGCTATCACCGGGTGCTGCGGGTGGCCCGCACGCTCGCCGACATGGCGGGCGCCGAGAACGTCACCCGCGCCCATATCGCCGAGGCGCTGAGCTACCGGCGGGTGACGTTCGGGCGGTAGGGAGCGGCGGCTTCACTTCGGTTCACAATGCCGTGACAGACGGCACATCCTTAGCCTGTGATGGTCTGATGCGGGGGACTCGTGTTGCACGATTGGGCAACGTTGATTCCTCCTGAAAGGATTGTCTCATGACCGATACAACTGTTTCGTCCGCGCCCGGTCCCGGTGCTGCCATTGCCCACTGGCTCCTGCGCATCGCACTTGCCAGCGTGTTCCTGTTTCACGGCATCCAGAAGTTCATGAGCCTCGAGAAGGGCGCCGAGATGATGAACCTTTCGGTTCCGGTCTGGTCGGCGGTGGCCTTTGCCGAGGTCATCGGGCCGGTGCTGCTGCTGCTCGGCGGGCTGATCCGGACGCGCCTCGGCGACATCATGACCAGGCTCGGCGCGCTGGCGCTCATCCCGGTGATGCTCGGCGCCATTGCGATGGTGCACTGGCCGCGCTGGAGCTTCACGCCCAGCGAAACGCATCCCATGGGCGGGATGGAGTTTCAGGTCGTGCTGCTGCTGATCCAGCTCTACTTCCTGATCCGCGGCAACGAGGCCTGAGCCGGACAGTTCCGACCTAACATTGGCCACGGCTTAGAACAGCGCGAGGATGCGCCATCCCGAGCGGAGGCGTGGGCGCGAAAAGGCCGGCCACCTGCCGTCCCGCGCAGAGGCCGGTGTTGGGGGAGCATGAGTCCGGCCGGCTGTCACGGCGGCTCTTCCTGCGCATCACCGGGCTGCGGGCGCACGACGGACCAGTAGGCCCGGCCGCCTGCGCCGCCGCCGATGACGAGGGCCAGTTGCAATACGCTGATCGAGAATTTCGGGAAGACGATCAACTCGAACATGGAAGGTGCGTAGAGAAAGCTCGCGGCGAGGGCGATCAGGGCACCGCCCACGACGTATGTCAGGATCGATTCTTCGCGGGTGACCTCGCACATCAAGGCCCAGATCAGCCCTCCCGCGACGCCAGGGATCGCAGCGACGAGGATCGTGACGATTGCGATCCAGAATCCGATGAACAGGCTGGCGCCGAAGACGATCGCTGGATTGTTTCCTGCCGCCGCGCCCGCAACGATAAAGCCCAGGACGCAAACGGACGCCGTCGTTCCGGCCGAAGTGACAACCGCCGCAATCAGCCCCACGACACGCTGCATCCAGGAGCGCCCGGGCCGGAGTGTGAAGGCCCGCTCGTTGATAACCGCGGTCATGGCCGGGCCTTCTTGCCGCCGCCATATACCGTCGCGGCGTAGACGAGGCCGGCGATCAGGCCGAGTGCGCCGCCGATGGCCGTGGGCCAGAGCAAGGCTTCGAGCGTGGCCAGCGGTGACGCGCGGAACGCGGTCAGGGAATATGGCAGGTCGCCGAACGCATAGAGGCCGCTTGCCGCACCGATCGCGATGCCGCCTGCCATCACGGCGACCGGCGAGCCTTCGCCGATGAGCTCGATCAGGCAGATCCAGAGGAAGCCCGCGAACATGAAGGCGGCGCCGATGGCGAGGATGATGATGGAGGTGAAGATCAGCCCGCTCGCGCCGCCCATTGCACCGCCCGCGGCCAGCCCGCCGATGCCGGGGAAAGCGGCCGGGATCAGATAGGCGAGTGCGAGGCCGCGAAACCGGCGGCGCGCGCGCTCACCCCCGCTGCGGCCGGGCACCGGCTGGGTGCGGAAGAACCAGTTCCGCTCGGGGCCGTCCGGGTGCGGGGTGCTGGCGGCGTGCATGTCACGCGTCCTTCTCCGCCGGCTTCCCGGCGTCCGCGGCCTTTTCGGCCTCGCGCGCCATGCGGCGCTTGTTCCAGCGGTAGATGCCGGCGGCGAGGATGTCGTCGTAGAAGCGGTCGGCGATGTGATAGAGGCCGGGCACGCGGGTGAGGCGCGAGAGCCAGCGGTAGCCCGGCACCTGGTCCCAGATCTCGATGAAGGCGTCGACGCCGTGCTTGAGCTCGCCGTCCCCGGTCTTCACGTACATGCGGCGCAACACATCGTCGGGAGTCAGGCCCTCGTCCGCGAGCGCCTCGGGCATGTCGTCGAGATTGACCCAGCCGAGATCGCCGCCGCTGCGGGTGCCAAGGCGATTCTCGATCCGCTTGTAGTGCTCGATCTCGCTGCGGCAGATCGGGCAGGCGCCGTTGTAGTAGGTGGTGAGCGGGGCG
>JAJFFI010000061.1 GCA_021776755.1 Alphaproteobacteria bacterium
GCGGCAAGGGCCTCACCCCCGTCGCCTTCATCGTGCCGGTAAACCCGGCCGGCTTCGACGAAGCGGCCGTCCTCGCCCACTGCCGCGACGGCCTCGCCCGCTTCAAGGTCCCCGCCCGCGTCCTCCCGCTCGACGCCTTCCCCGTCACCGAAAGCGCCAACGGCGTGAAAATCCAGCGCGGCAAGCTGCGTGAGATGGCGGCGACGGCGTTGGATGAACCAGGCACCTGATCGAACCGCACCACCGGAGCTTCACCCTGAGGTGCCCGTGAAACGGGCCTCGAAGGGCGAAGCGGCCCGCGTTGCGCTCCGGCCCCGCATCCTTCGAGGCGCCCTTCATCCTGAGGAGCCGCCGAAAGGCGGCGTCTCGAAGGGCGGCCGCACCTCAGGATGAGCGAACCTTTTGCCCTACCCCAAGTATCCCAGCGGCAGCGCCGTCGTGTACTTGATCTGCTCCATCGCAAAGGACGAGCTCACGTCTGTTAGATCGATGGTCTCGATCAGCTCCTTGTAGAACGCGTCATAGCCCTTGATATCCGGCACCACGACCCGGAGCAGGTAATCGATGTCGCCGCTCATGCGGTAGAACTCGACGACCTCGGGCATGCGGTTGACCGCGGCCGCGAATTTCTCGAGCCAGCTCGCCGTGTGCTCCCGGGTCTTCACCGCCACGAACACGGTCACGCCCACGTTCAGTGCGCCCGGATCCATGAGGGCGACGCGCTTGCGGATGACGCCGTCGGCTTCGAGCTTCTGCACCCGACGCCAGCAGGGCGTCGTCGAAAGCCCCACCTGTGCTGCCAGGTTTCCCAGCGGCAGATCGCAGTCAACCTGCAGGATTTCAATGATTTTCCGGTCGATGTGATCCATATCACCCACGTTAGAGGCAGAAATTAGAAAATATTTCTACATAATACCTGAATCAGTGCAAAATTTAAAACCCTTTTTCGCGAATCCCGGTGCATACTCCCTTTATTCCAGACGCACGGCGCGCCAGGACGGTGCCCAGACACGACAGGAGATCACGCCATGCAAAAGAACCCCTTCACCGATCACCCGGCCACCGTCGGCGAGACCTACGGCGAGCATCTGGTGCACGCCTCGGGCTTTGGCTTTGCGCTGCTCTGGGGCGGGATCGTGTGCCTGCTGCACGCTATCTTCCCGTTTATGTTCGAGAAGACTGGCAGCAAGATCATCACCGGCCTGCACGACCGGATGGTCACCAACCGGGTTGCGGCTAAAAACCGCACCCGCGCCGGTGTCCATGCCGCACCGGACCATCAGGACGCGCGCGCCGTCACCGCGCACCCGATTCCCTTCTAGGCGTTATCTCCCCGTCACGGTCTGCTTGAGGGTGCGCCCGCGCGCGCCCGAAACCTCGTTCGCGCGGCGACGCCGCACCTGCAGTAGCCAAAAAATGGCGGAACCCTCTCGGTCCCAGCATAGAGATATCGGTTTCGAAGCCATCATGGGTTATGGCCCATATTCAGCGAGCGTTCAGACTGGCCCCAGTATCTTGTTCCCACACCTCACCTCTTGGGAGAGAAACATGACCACCTTCACAAAACCGCTTATCAAGGGAATTGTCCTTGCCGCGGGCGCCGCGCTGACGCTGGCCGCAACCTCGTTTACGGCGAGCGCGCAGCAGAGCGGCCGCAATCTCGTGAAATGCGAGTCGACGAACCACTCACCCCGCCGCTGTTATGTGAATACCCGCGGTCACGTCGAGATCGTCCAGCGCCTGTCCGACGCCGGCTGCGTCGAAGGCCAGGACTGGGGCTTCGACAACCGCAGCATCTGGGTCCGCGGCGGTTGCCGCGCGGTCTTCGCAGTCCGTGGCAAGGCCGCCCGCATCGAGCGGCGCCAGGCCCGCCAGAATGGCCAGTGGGGCAACAACGGCAACTGGAACAACGGCCCCGTCTACAATGGCGACGAGGAACGCTGGCGCCGGCGCGACGGCCGCTGGGTCGGCGGCCCGGTACAGCGCTACGTCGACTGCCAGTCGTTCAACAATGGCTACCGCCTCTGCCAGGCACGGGTGCGCAACGGCGCCCAGCTGGTCCAGCAGCTCTCGTCCGATCCCTGCATCCAAGGCAAGACCTGGGGCGTGCAGGCGGGCGGTATCTGGGTGAACAACGGTTGCCGCGGAACCTTCCTGGTGAGGTAACCGCTTCCCGGACAGCGACACGACCGGCCCCCGAAATCATTTCGGGGGCCGGTCTGTTTCGGGAGATGCAGATTTTTCAGGATCTTGCGGCCGTCCGGAACTTGCAGCTCCGGAACCCGCGCGGCATAACATTGCCACCGTTTCGCCATCGGACCTCTGTATCTCCAAAACAGGCCAAATTCCCGCATCCACTACCAGCTTCATGCGGGCAACACCCAAGGGGCAGCCAGAATGATCAGACCGACCAAGCCATTTCGGCGCACCACGCGTGTCGGCGCCGCCGTTGTGCCGCTGGCGCTCGCCGCCGCGGCGATCGCGCTTGCAGTCCCCGGCCCCGTCACGGCGCAGGGTGCCAGCATCGTGAAGTGCGAATCCTACAACAACGGCTACAACCGCTGCTTCATCCCGACCGGCAACCAGGTTCAGCTTGTCGAGCAGCTCTCCAAAAAAGGCTGCGTGCCCCAGAAGGACTGGGGGTTCGACGCCGAGCACATCTGGGTGCGCGACGGCTGCCGGGCGCTGTTCTCGGTCCCGGGCGGCAAGCTCTTCCGCGATCCGGACAAGCTCTACAGCGCCGATCAGGCCGGCAAGGGTGTCAGCAACTGGCGCAACGGTCAGGTCTATGACGGCAACCAGGGCCGTTGGCGCCAGCGCAAGAACGGCGAATGGGTCGAAAGCCAGACCTCCCAGGGGGCGGCAAACCGCGGCAACGAAGGTTTCGGCGAACGCGGCGGGCAGGTCGGCCGGTCCGCGGCCCCGATCGAGCGCAAGGTCGACTGCGAGTCATTCGGCGGCGCCTACACCTTCTGCCCCGTCGGCGTGACCAGCGGGGTGACGGTCTACCTGCAAAAATCGAAAGACGGCTGCCAGTTTACCGAGACCTGGGGCTATCAGCGCGACGGCATCTGGGTCAGGGGCGGCTGCCGCGCGACCTTCCTCGTGAAGTAGGCCATTTCCGATAATCTTGAGTCCAGGAAACCAGATGAAACCGATCCACGCCCCCACCCGTCCGCGCCTTTTCGCCGCATTCGCCGCGGCAGCCGTCGCGCTTGCCGTCTCGATGTCGGCGGCAGCCCCCGCGGCGGCCCAGGGCTGGCAGCGCATCTCGGTCACCTGCGAAAGTTCCAACCGCCAGTCCAGCCGCTGCGGTCATGCCGACGGCCACAGCCCACAGCTCGAGCGCCAGCTCTCGCGCCGCGCCTGCATCTGGGGCCGGACATGGGGCTTCGATCAGGCGGGCCTCTGGGTCTCATCGGGCTGCCGGGGGGAGTTCAGCGTGTCGGTCCCCCAGACCGCGAGCACGACGCCGACGACCCCGAAGGCGGTCGGCGACGGCCCTCCAGGCTCGATCAAGCGTGGTGACAGCGGAAAAATCCGCAATATCATAGATCCGCCCGGCAGCGCCGTCCGCTAGCGCCCGGCCGCCGTGTTTCTGCCACCTGACATTTGACACGCATATCCGGATAGCCCCCGCCCCGGATTTCGCGTAGGATTTCAAAGAGGCCAATCATAAAGAATTGATCCAGCCCGTTACGGGAAAATCACAAGGGGGGAAGTGCTTATGTCCGGAATTTCTGTCCGCGGGGCCATCATGGCCGCCGCGCCGCTTGCCGCAGCGAGTTTCCTGGCCGTTCTGCTGGGGGCGCCACTGGCCACGCCGGCCGCGGCCCAGACCGTCACGAAGAAATGCGAGTCTAAAGGCAACCGGCTCGCCCGCTGCAAGATTGGCAACGTCACCAACGTCCGCATCACCCGGCAGTTGTCCAAGAGCCCGTGTTTCCGCGGATCGTCCTGGGGCCATGACGCCAATGGCATCTGGGTCAACAATGGGTGCCGGGCGATTTTCGCGGCCGACAAGGTCACCGCCTCGACCGGCGGATCCGGCGGCAGCGCCGGCAGCGCCAACAAGGGCGGCCGGATCGTCAGCCGCTCGGGCAAAAACAAGATCATCGTCGAATGTATTTCGGTGAACCAGCAGCCCAACATTTGCGGCTTCAAGGGGGCGACCAAGGTCAGCGTTCATTCGCCGATCTCGGGCACGAGCTGCGTGCGCGGCCGGAACTGGAACTACAACTCCAAGGGTCTCTGGGTTTCCGCCGGCTGCGGCGCCCAGTTCGCGCTCACCCGCGGCACGGCCACGGGCGGCACGTCGGGCTCCACCGGCACCGGCACGGTGTCCTCGGGCGGCCCGGCGAAAGTCACCTGCCGGTCGTTCAAGGGCACCTGGAAATTCTGTGCGGCCAACGTCAACAAGACGGTGGTGCTGAAAAACCAGATCTCCAACCGCTCCTGCCGCCGCGGCCTCACCTGGGGCTTCGTTACCGACGGCATCTGGACCGCCGACGGCTGCAGCGCCCAGTTCGACGTGCAGTAGCTGCGCGCAGAAGCCCGAACGCAGTAACGAAAAACCCCCGCTCGCAAGAGCGGGGGTTTCCGCGTTCAGGCCCGGAGACCTGAATGTCCGTCACGCCGGGGCGTGGGCCTCTTGCGAGATTCAGGCCTCGGCGAGGTTCACGGCCTTGGGGCCGCGGTCATCCTGCTCGACCTCGAAGGAGACCTTCTGGCCCTCCGAAAGCGAGGACATGCCCGAGCGCTCGACGGCCGAGATGTGGACGAAAACGTCCTTGCCGCCATCTTCCGGCTCGATGAAGCCGAAACCCTTGGTCGTGTTGAAGAACTTTACGGTACCTGTGGTCATGCGATTCTACTCACTTTTACTGGTGTCACTTGCCGGCGGATGTGTCCTTGCCAAACAACATGGCCCGGCCGCGCGGCAACGGGGTTTGCCCACGCCTCCGTGACGATGCCCTGTCACGGCGGGGTGAACGCTAACGGCAGTCCCGTTGGAAGGGGTACTCGGCAATCGGGGATACTTCTTGGAAAAGGACCGATTTGGACCCGGCCTCATCCGGCAAGCAACACACGATC
>JAJFFI010000062.1 GCA_021776755.1 Alphaproteobacteria bacterium
GACTATCCCGACTGGGACCGGCACGAGAGCGAAGACTTCATGTTTGTGCTGTTCGGCAGCGTCACGGTGCACACCGAACTCTACGAGCCGGTCACACTCCACCCCGGCGACAGCATCTACATCGACGGCCGCATGGGCCACGCCTGCGTCTCCGAGGGCGAGCGCGACGCGGTCGTGATCTGGGTCAGCGCGGCGTAGCCACGATGCGCGTGCTCATCACCGGCGCGAACGGGTTCATCGGTGCGCATCTGGCCGCCGGTATGTTCGGCGCCGGGCACGGCATCACCGCCTGCGCCCGTGACCCCAACGCCGCGCGCCGCCAGTTTCCGCTCTACGACTGGATCAGGATCGACCTCAACCGCGATACCGACCCATCGATCTGGATGCCGCGGCTCGAAGGCGTCGATGCGGTCGTCAATTGCGCCGGCATCCTGCAGGGCGCCGCCGGTCAGTCGCTCGACGCCGTGCATCGCGACGGGCCGGCGGCGCTGTTCGATGCCTGCGCCGCGGCAGGTGTCCGGCGCGTCATCCAGATCTCGGCGCTCGGCAACGATCCGGGCGCGGGCACGCACTACGCCGACAGCAAGCGAGCCGCGGACGAATACCTCAAGGCGCTCGATCTCGACTGGGTCATCCTCCGCCCCTCGCTGGTCTACACCGCCGGGGTCTACGGTGGCACGGCG
Organism: Alphaproteobacteria bacterium; assembly: GCA_021776755.1. Lineage (GTDB taxonomy): Bacteria > Pseudomonadota > Alphaproteobacteria > JAJFFI01 > JAJFFI01 > JAJFFI01. The sequence goes on from JAJFFI010000062.1 coordinate 684, forward strand.
ACTCTCCGCGGGCTCGCGGGCTTTCCCTTTGTGGTCCCGCTCGCCGGGGGCGGGCATCAACCATTTCAGCCGATCCACATGGACGATCTCGCCCTCGCGGTTCGCAAGCTCGCTGAACCCGGCGCGCCGGCAAACGTGGAGCTCGACGCGGTGGGGCCCGCGCCGATGCCGGTGCGCGACATCGTGCTGGGCATCCGCGCTTGGCTCGGTTTCGGGCGCGCCCGCGTCCTTGCGATCCCGATGCCGGTGCTGCGGATCGTGGCGTGGGCCGGTGACGTGCTGGGCTGGTTCTCGGATCGGGGAACGCTCCGGACGACCGCGATCCGCCAACTCGAACACGGCAATACCGGCGACGGCGCCCCCTTTTTCAAGGCGATCGGCTACACGCCCCGCTCGTTCGCCCATGGCCTTGCGACCGAGCCAAGCCATGTCCAGGACCGCTGGCATGCGCGCCTCGTATTTCTCGCGCCGGTGCTCCGCATCGCACTCGCGCTGCTCGCGATCGGCGCGGCGGTCTTCATCGGGCTCGACAACCTCCCGATCCTCGATATCACGGCGCTGCCTGCCTATCTCGATCAGTTACTGGACCAGAACCGGATTGAGCTTGTGCTGCAATACGTCGGCTCGATCCTGTTCGGATACATAGTCCCCTTCCTCGCGATCCCCATCCTGTTCGGATGGAGGGTGAAGTTTTTTCTGGCTGCAGTCTTCGCCCTCAGCTTTCTGGCGCTGATCCTGTCCGGCCGGTACAGCCTTTTCGCCTATGGCCGCGTCGACGTTTATTACGGCTATCCGGCCTGGGCTTTCGTCTTTGCGCTGATGTCCCTGCTCGCGCTGGTCTGTCTCGCCCTGGTTCCGAGGCGCTGATGTCCACCTACCTCGCCCTCAAGCTCATCCACATCCTCTCGGCGACCCTGCTGTTCGGCACCGGCCTTGGCACGGCCTATTACATGTGGCGGGCCGACCGCAGCGGGGACGTGGCGGCGATTGCCGTTACCGCGCGGCATGTTGTCGCGGCCGACTGGATATTCACCGCTCCCGCCGCCGTCGTGCAGCCGCTGACCGGCGTATTGCTGGCGCGCGAGCTGGGGGTGCCCCTCACCGGGAGCTGGCTCGGCTGGGCAGCCGTTCTCTATGTGCTGGCCGGCGCCTGCTGGCTTCCCGTGGTCCGGCTTCAGATCCGCATGCGCGACATGGCGGAAGCAGCGGCCCGGGAGAGCACGCCCTTGCCCGAGGCCTATCACCAGGCGATGCGCTTCTGGGTGGCACTCGGCTGGCCCGCGTTTCTTGCGGTGATTGCCATTTTCGCGTTGATGGTCTTCAAGCCGCCGCTCTAGGTCTCAACACGGAATATCGCCCTCATGAATACACCTCCCGCCCCCGCCCTGCCCGACGCGACCCCGGCCGACGACCAGCCCGTCGCCGGCATGGCGTTCGCTGATCTTGCCGCGGCCGGGCTTACCGGGTGGTGGCGGTTCCTCCTGGTCATCGTCCTCGTGCCGGTGCTGATGATGCTGCTCGCGATGGCGATCCTTTATCCGCTCGAGCTCATCTTCGATCTGCCGCTGCATGTGCTTTCGGCCGGGCCCGCGGAACAGCGCGGCTTTACCGACGGCGAACTGGCGGTGACACTGATCGTTGGCTTCGGGCTGATCGCGCTGGCGACGCCCGTGCTGATCCTTCTCGTCTGGGCGCTGCACCGGCGCGCGCCACGCACGCTCTTCACCGCGTTGCCGCGTTTTGCCTGGAAGAAGGTGCTGGTGAGCCTCGGGCTCGCGCTGGCGGTATTTGGCGTGCTGCTCGGGGTCTCCGCGCTGATCTCGCCCGAGACGAC
>JAJFFI010000063.1 GCA_021776755.1 Alphaproteobacteria bacterium
CGATGACCTGCGCCTCGTCATACTCGGCGAGGGCCCGCTTCCGGCCCGCTTCGCCCAGGCGTTTGCGGGCCGCGGCATCTCCGGCCAGCCGCCCGAGCGCGCCCGCGAGTGCCGACGAGTCGCGCACCGGCACCATCACCCCCGTCACGCCGTCGATCACTTCTTCCCGGCTGCCCCGGATGTTGGTCGCGACCACGGGAAGGCCGCTGAACATCGCCTCGATGATCGAGCGCGGCATGCCTTCCCGGTGGGAGGGCAGGGTGAAGATATCGGCGGCGCGCATCAGATCGGGCACGTCGCCGCGGTAGCCGAGAAAGCGGATGCGGCGGGCCCAGCCGGGATCGGCCTCGATTTCGGCCAGCACCGCGTCGACTCCGGCGGCGTGATCGCTTGCGAGTCTTGCGCCCGCGACCCAGAGCTCGACCGGCGTTTTCATGTCGAGATCGTGCATCGCCCGGAACAGCTCCGGGTATCCCTTCTCGGCCACCATCCGCCCGACCATCAGGATCACAACGGTCTCGGCGCCGGCACCGATCTCCTTCCGGACCCGGCGGCGCACCTTTGCGTCCGGGCCGAAACGCGCGGGGTCGACCCCGTTGCCGATCCCCAGCACATCTCCCGTCCGGCAAAGCCCCAGCCGCCGCGCGGTCTCGGCGTCTTCCTCGGCCTGGGTGAACAGCGTGTCGGTCACCCGTCCGGCGAGCCATTCCAGCGCCACGAAAAGCGAGCGCTTCGGCCACGCCATGTGTTCGTGGAAATAAAATCCGTGTGCGGTGTAGACGACCCGGGGCACCCCCGCTCGCCATGCGGCATAGCGCCCGACCAGGGCGGCTACCGGCGTGTGGACGTGCACGATGTCGAACTTCTCGTCGCGGAACAGTTTGATGAGCCGCCGCGCACTTCCCGCGTGACTGAAGAGATTGTAGCTCCGCTCGATCTCGACCGTTTCGACCCGGAACCCTTCGGCGCGCACGGCGTCCAGCAGGTCGCCGTCGGCGCACACGCCCACGACCTCGTGTCCCGCGTCCCGCATCCCGCGCATCAGCGGCAGCAGGAAGTGATGCAGCGTGAAGTCGACGGCGGCGAGCTGGCAAATCTTCATGCCCCTATCCCACCAGCGCGTCCGGCGTCTGGCGCTCGGCCCAGGCCTGGAACGCGATCACCGACCAGAGCTCCCACGAGGTATCGCGCCGGCCGGATTTCAGCTGTTCGAACCAGCGGGCAGGCAGCTCCGGGTTGATCAATCCCTGACGCTTGAGAAACACCGGATCGATCGCGCGCCGCACCGTGTCGGCCAGCTGCCCGGTGAGCCAGTCGGCAATCGGCACCTCGAACCCGCGCTTCGGGCGCTCGAACACTTCGGCGGGCAGGCGGTCGGCGAAGGTGTCGCGCAGGATGGCCTTGCCGCGCCCTTTCTGCAGCTTGTAGTGCCCGGGCATCGCGGCGGCGCATTCGACGACCCGCTGGTCGAGCCAGGGGCAGCGCACCTCGAGCCCGTTGGCCATCGACATGCGATCGACTTTGGCCAACATGTCTCCCGGCAGGATCATTCCGATATCGGCATGGAGCATCGCGTTCACCGGATCGTCCTCGCGGGCGTCGGCGCGCAGCCGGGTGACGATGCGCTCGACGTCGGGCCCGGCGGCCGGGACGACGAGCAGGCGGTCGAGATCGATCTCACCCAGTTGCCGCGCCCAGCCGGCCTGGCGCGCCTCGGGAGGCTTTCCGGCATGGCTCGCAAAGCGCCGCAACCGCCGCCCGGCATCGAGCGCGCGCGACGATTTTCCCTCGGGCAGCGCCATCACAGCAGGCTCGATCAGTCCCTCCCGGAGCCAGCGCGGCAGCCGCTGATAGGCGGCCGCCCGCAACTCTCCCTGATACCGGCGATAGCCGCCGAACACTTCGTCCGCCCCGTCGCCCGACAGCGCCGAGGTGACATACTGCCGCGTCACCCGCGAGACGAGGAAGGTCGGGATTGCGGAGCTGTCGGCAAATGGCTCATCCAGCCCGTCGAACACCTCGCCAAGGAGCGCGGGCGCGTCGGCCGCCGAGACCGGAATTTCGGTATGGTCGGTGCCGATGTGTTCGGCGACGCGCCGCGCCATCGGGCGCTCTTCGTAATAGTCCCCGGCGCCCTCGACGCCGATGGTGAACGTGCGCACCCGGTCCGTCGCCCGCGCCATGCTGGCGGCGACGATCGCCGAGTCGATCCCGCCCGAGAGAAACGCGCCGACCGGCACGTCGGCCACCAGCCGGTCACGCACGGCGGCATCCAGGTTTTCGGAAAGTGCGGCGCGGGCATCGCCCTCGTCGGTCCAGCGCGCGGGCCGGGATGCCGCCAGATCGTACCAACGCTCGACCTCGAGCCCCTTCGGTCCGAAAGTGGCCACGTGCCCGGGCGGGAGCTTCTCGGTTCCCTCCATGATGCTCCAAGGCTCGGGCAAAAACCGCAGCGAGAAATACAGCCGCAGCGCCGTCGTGTTCACCGCGCCGCGCGTCCCCAGCATGTGCTGGAGCGCGAGCAGGTCGGAGGCGAACACGAGCTGGCTGCCATTGAGGTGGTAAAGCAGCGGCTTCTGCCCGAAGCGGTCGCGGGCGAGCGAGAGGGTCCCTTCGGCCTCGTCCCAGATCGCGAAGGCAAACATGCCCGTGAGCCGCGGCAACAGGTCTTTCCCCCAGGCGCGCCAGCCCACCAGCAGCACTTCGGTGTCATTATCGGTTTCGAAACGATGACCCGCTGCCCGCAGCTCGTCGCGCACCTGGCGGAAGTTGTAGATCATGCCGTTGTAGGTGATCGTCAGGCCGCCGTGGCTGACGTCCCGGCGAAGATGCATCGGCTGCGCGCCCGTCGGGCTCAGGTCGACGATCGCGAGGCGGGTGTGGGCGAAGGCCGCCTTGCCGCCGGTCCAGCTGCCCTGGCCGTCGGGACCGCGCGGTGCCAGCCGCGCCAGGGCCGCGCCGATCCGCGGCGCGATCGCGTCCCGGTCGATCCCGGCAAGGTCTGCAATTCCGGCAATGCCGCACATGAAAAGCGCCGTTTCGATAGGGGCCCGGGAGGCATCGTGACGCCGCCGCCGGAGGTCGCGCGGTTATATCAAGCCGCGCGCCCGGTGACACGCGGAAGCTGGAACTGAACGCGGCCGGACCAACAACCAGAATGAGTTCCATCCTCATCCTGAGGAGGGGCGAAGCCCCGTCTCGAAGGATGGCGGACGGAATGCGGCATGTCCTTCGAGACGCGCTGACGCGCTCTTCAGGACGAGCTTGGCGTTTTCTAACCCGTCACCTCATCCAGAAACTCCACGAGCTTTGCCACGCCGTCGCTTGCGGCCCCTCGCGCCGCACCAGGTCTCCACGCTAGATCCACGGCGGGCAAAAACGGTTGAGGCGCATCAATTTTCTGGAAGGGGCCGCTCAGCCACCGGCACGGGCAGTTTGCGCCGGTGCCCGGAAGTCTTTCGCGGTTGCGATCAGCGGCGGCAGCAGCAGCGCCAGATAGACGGTGTTGGCAATCACGTTGAAACCGGCGCCGACCGTCAACGAGACGATGCCGTCGAGCACGAACCAGGTCACGACCCCGGTAAGCGCTGCCCGCCAGACCCAGGGCGCGCGGGTCGGAAAGCCGTCCCGGGCGATAAACCAGAGCGTTGCGCCCCAGGCCGTCAGCACCGCGCCTGAGATACCTGCAAGCAGTTTGGTGTTCGCGGCGACTGCCGTCTCGCCGCCGTCCAGCGGCCAGAACACCAGATCGAACATCCAGCCGAACACCGCGTCGCCGCCGGGAATCAGGGTCCCGGCAACCATTGCGAGCCCGCTGAACTCGCTGACCACGGCTCCCGTGATCAGCCATTTCCGCCAAAATTCGAACATCATCTGTCTCCGTTCCAGGGTTTCGAACTGGCGCCATTTGACGCCAGTAAGGGAACGGTCTCAATTACCTCCAAGGTAAGTGTCCCGTGCCTGCCGCCGGCGCATGGTCTTGTCGATGGAGAACCGCATGACCCACGCAAGCCCGTCACCCCACGCCAGTCCCGTCGGCCACGCGCTGCGGACTTGGCGCGAACACCGGCGGATGAGCCAGTCGGATCTTGCCCACGAGACCGGTGTTTCGCCCCGTCATGTCTCCTTCATCGAGACCGGGCGCTCACAGCCGAGCCGCGGTATGGTGATCCGGCTGGCCGAGACCCTCGATGTGCCGCTGCGCGACCGCAACGCGATCCTGCGCACGGCGGGCTTTTCGCCGGCATACGCCGAGACCGGTCTCGCCGAATCCGAGATGCAGCCGTTCCGCCAGGCGATCGACCGGATGCTGCAGCAGCAGGAGCCGTTTCCGGCGCTGGTGATCGACCGGCACTGGTCGGTGGTCGACGGCAACCGGGCGGCCCGCATGATGTTTCCGGAAATCGACACCGCCAGTGCCGGCGCGCCCGTCAATGTCGTGAGCTCGCTGTTCGAAAACCCGGTGTACCGGGAGATGATCGAAAACTGGGATGAGGTCGCGCGTTTTTCGGTGCTGCGCCTTCGCCGCGAAAACACAGCCCTCGGCGGCGACCCGGTCCTGGAAGGCTTGATCGGGCGCGCCGTCGCCGCTCTCGGCGATGAGACCCTCGCCACGGCCCCGGTCGCCCCGGACTCGCCGGTCATCTGCCCGCGCCTGCGCATGGGGGACCGCGTGATCTCGACGATCTCGACCATGGCGGCCTTCTCGACCGCGCAGGACGTCACCCTGAACGAACTACGCGTCGAGCTGATGTTCCCCGGCGACGCCGACAGCGAGGCGTTCTTTCGCGAACTGGCGGCGGCCTAGCCGCCCAGCGCCTCATCCAGAAACTCCACCAGCGCCGCATTCACCAGTGCCGGATCTTCCGCCAACGCCATGTGCCGCAGACCCTTCAGGATGACCGTGCGCGCGCCCGGGATCTCGGCGGCGATGGCATGGCTCATCTCCGGGCCGTTGCCGAAATCCTCGTCGCCGGTCAGCACCAGCGCGGGCACGGCGATGGGCGGGGAGGGGGCCACGAGTTCCGCCACCCCGTCGGCGAGGATGCGGTAGACCGGCGCGTAGGTGTCCCGGTCGTTGGCAAGGATCCAGCCGCGCACCAGGTCGATCATCCGGGGGTTGGCCGCGCGGAAACGCTCCGTGAACCAGCGGTCGAGCGCGTCGTCCACCGTCGCCTGCGGCCCCTTGCGCCGCACGAGCTCGACGCGCGCTTCGACGGCCGCCTGCGCCTCGGGGGTGCGTTCGTGGGCGGAATGCAGGATGGCGAGTGCCCGCACGCGCGCCGGATGATCCATCGCAAAGCGCCGCGCGATCATCCCGCCGAGCGAGAACCCGACCACGGCCGCGCTGTCCACGCCGCTCGCGTCGAGCACACCGCGCAACTGCTCCGCCAGCATCGCCAGGTCCGGCGCGCCCGTTGCCGGCGGCGTTTCGCCGTGGCCCAGGTTGTCGTACGTCAGAACGCGGTATTTTTCGCCAAGCGCCGGCACGGTCCATTGCCACATCGCCCGGTTCATACCGAGCCCGTGGATCAGCACGAGCGGCGGACCGTCCTCTGGCCCCACCCATTCATAGCGGGTGCCGTCCTGCGCGATCTGTGGAGTCAAATGCCGGACTCCGGCCGCCAGGCCACAACCTCGACTTCGACCTTCACATCGACCAGCAGGTCGTTCACGACCGCCGAGCGCGCCGGTGGATCGTCGGGGAAATATTCGGCGTAAACCGCGTTGAAGCCGGGAAAGTCCGCGCGGTCGACCAGCCACACCATCGCCTTCACCACGTCCGCCAACTCGCAGCCGGCCAGCGCCAGCGTCGCCTTGATGTCGTCGAGCACGGCCCGGGTCTGGTCCTCGATCGTGCCGGTCGTCATCGGCGCGCCGTCCGCCATCGGCACCTGACCGGTCAGATACACGAAATCGCCCGCCCGGATCGCGCGCGACAGCGACAGCGTCCGCCCGCCGATCACCAGCGGCTCCCCGATCACCTGTTTCGTTGCCAACGCACCCTCCGTTTCGACGTTTCGATCTTGCCGGGATGGCCCATTGCAGGCTACCGTTTTTTCGCCAAGGCCCGGCGAAAAATCCGAATGCCCTCCGGGGCGCTGGTCCAGAATGGGGCAAATTCGCGAAACGGAGAATGACCATGACCGACACCGCACGCTACCAGATGCTGATCGACGGCGGCTGGACGGACGCCGGCGACGGCCAGACCTTCGAGAGCCTGAACCCCACGACCGGTGAGACCTGGGCCGAGATTCCGGAAGCCACCGCCGACGATGTCGACCGCGCGGTCCGCGCCGCCCACACCGCCTTCACCGAGGGCCCCTGGGCCACGATGACGCCGACCGGGCGCGGCCGGTGTCTGCGCAATCTCGGCGATCTGCTGGCGGAAAAATCCGAGGAGCTGGGCCGCACCGAGACCATCGACACCGGCAAGATGCTGAAGGAAACCCGCTGGCAGGCGAAATACATCGCCGAATTCTTCCACTACTACGCGGGCTGCGCCGACAAGCTCCACGGCACCACGCTGCCCATCGACAAGCCAGATTTGCACGTCTTCACGATGCGTGAACCGCTCGGCGTCGTCGCCGCGGTCGTACCCTG
>JAJFFI010000064.1 GCA_021776755.1 Alphaproteobacteria bacterium
CAGCGCCGTTCTGGGCGAAGAGCTCTCGACCGGCGCCTACCTCGACCTCGACGATCCGCTCCTCATGGGATGTTTCGCCACCTGGGAGCGAGCCGCCGATCCGACCCTCTCGAGATTCGCGAGCCGGCTCCGTCACCGCCAGCTGCCCAAGACGATTCCGCTCCCCAACGACGCTCGCCCCCAATGGGAGGAGGCCAAAGCGCGCGCCGACGAGATCGCCCGATCCCACGGGATGCGGCCCGAGCTCTCGGTGTGGCTCGACGTTCCCACCGACACTCCCTACGAGGAGCCCCAGGCTGTCAATGCGGATGGACTCTGGGTTGTCCTCAGCCACCAGCCGCTGAGGCGACTCGGAGAGATCTCCTTCCTGTTGCGGCAGCTCCGCAACTTGACCATCGTCCGTCCACGCCTGGTGATTCCAGAGGCGATTCGCGCCGAGGTGGGGGGCGCGGTGGAAGGGGTGCTCCTGTGAGGGATTTCCCGAAAACAAAAGCACCATTCGGCCGCCTGTGCCCCACCCTCGCGGCGTTGCCAGAACCTCGAAATAGCTTTGCTACTACGGGAACCTGTCGCCTTGCGAGGGCGGCGCACAAGCGCCCTCGGTGTGACGCTTTTATTCCCGGGAAATCCCTGAGCAGAGCGGTGTTCTTCGTCTCGATCGCGTCGATGTGGCTCGCTCCCGCGGCGGCGGCGGCCGACGGACCGTTGGAGATCCGGCTCGAGCCGTGGGCGTCGCACGACGGGGTGGACCGGCCCTACCGCTATATCCTGACGGCGCGCGCCACCACCGGCTCGGGCAGCAGCGCCGCATCCACCAGCCCCGAGGCCAGCCATCGCTGAATCTCACCGGGATCGCCCTGCCAGACCTCGAAGGCGAGTTCCGGCGCGGTAGCGCCGACGCGCTCAAGCCATGCCGATCCCGCACCCTCCCAGAGATCGCCGTGGCAGGCAAAGCCGAACAGTCCGGAAAACCCTTTCGGCAACCCGACCGATTTCCGCGCCTGCTCCCAGGCCTGCAGCATCAATTCGGCGTGGCGCTGGAACCCGAACCCGGCCCGCGTCAGTTGCGCGCCGCGCCGCGAGCGGATCAGCAGATCCTGGCCCAGCATCGCCTCGAGCGCATCGAGCCGCGCTGTCACGGTCGACTGCGTCACGTTCAGTTGCTCGGCGGCCCGGTTCAGGTTGCCCGTTTGGACGACAGCCAGGAAGGTTTCAACGGCCACGATATTCATGGCCGTTAGTTTGGTATTTTGAAATTATCTATGCAATTAAATTCGTTTTACAGATCGTGTGATGTGTACCAGAATTCGGACTGTCCTTCCTCGCGCGAGCGCCGCCATGGATTTCAACCATTTCCTCTCCGCCTACTATCCGGATACGTCCTACGGCGGCGACCGGCTCTTCGCCGACATGCTGGCGCAGGCGCGGCTCGCCGACCGGCTCGGCTACGCCTCGCTCTCGATCCCGGAACACCACCTCATCAACGTGTTGCTGACGCCCGCCCCGCTGCTGATGGCGGTGAAGCTCGCGGCCGAGACGACGCACGCCAAGATCATGACCTCGGTCGCAGTCCTGCCGCTGCACGACATGCGCACCTATGCCGGCGAACTGGTGATGGCCGATATCCTCACCGACCAGCGCCTGATCCTCGGCGTCGGCCGCGGCGCGTTTGCGGTCGAGATGGCGCGGCTTGGCAGCCCGATCGAGGAAAGCCGCGAGAAATTCGACGAATCCCTGAACGTGCTGATGGCGCTGCTGAGCGAAGAAGAGGTTTCCTGGGACGGCGATTTCTACAAATTCGAGCCGCTCACGATCATGCCCCGCCCGGTCCGCGAGACCCCGCTGATGATGGCCGCGATGGCGCCGCCCGCGATCTATCACTCGACGCTCCGGGGTTTTCATATCCAGACCACGCCGCTGATGGGCTCGGACGACATGATGCGCGAACAGGTGGGCGCGTTCCACAAGGCGAAGGCCGAAATGGGCGACGCAGGCGCGGACCTCACGCTCTCGCTCTCCCGCGTCGCGTGGCTCGCCACGGACGACGCCGACAAGGCCCACAAGATCGGCCTCGCCCACGACTACTACGCCCGCTTCGACAACGTCTTCTCCGGCCCGGGCCTCGTGAAGCACGGCGCCATCGAACCGCTGCCCCGCGCGCAGACCATCGAGGAGCTCGAAAAGAACCTGCTGGTCGCGACGAAATCCGAAATGATCGACAAGCTCGGCATCTATGCCGAAGCCGGCGTCGACGAGATGATCTTCAACCAGAACATCGGCACGCCGAACCAGGCGACCCTCGTCTACATCCAGGAAATCGCCGAGGAGGTGATGCCGCAGTTCTCCGCCCACCAGAGCCGCATCCGCGCGGCGTGAGCTAGACTTACCCTCGCCCTTCGAGACGGGCCTCCGGCCCTCCTCAGGATGAGGCAACCAGCTAGGAAACCACACCATGCCAATTGTCAAAGTCGATCTCTTCAAAGGCAAGACACGCGACCAGAAGCGCGAGATCGCCGAAGCCCTCACCGATGCCATGGTCGAAAAGGCCGGCTCCAGCCGGGCCGCCGTCTGGGTCGTCTTCAATGACGTCGAGAAGGAAGACTGGGCCTTCGGCGGCGAGCTCGGCGTCGACAAATTCCCCGATAAATAATGCCCATTTTCAGATGACCGCCCTCGACTGCGAATACACCGTTGAGGGCAGCGGCCCACCGCTGATCCTGATCCACGGCATCGGGGCCGCGCGGGATGTCTGGCGCTATCTCGTCCCGCAGCTCACGTCCCGGTTCACGGTCGTCACCTACGACCTCCGCGGCCACGGTGCCTCACCCACGCCGAGGGAGGAAATCACCCTCGATCATCTGGTCGAGGATCTCGAGCGCGTCCGCGAACGCGCCGGTATTGAGGCGGCACATTTCGCGGGCCATTCGCTCGGCGGCATGATCGGCCCCGCCTATGCCCGCGCCCACCCGGACCGCGTGCTCTCCCTCGGCCTGCTCTCGACCGCCGCCGGACGCACCGAAGACGACAGCGCCAGGGTGCGGGGGGTCGTCAGGGCGATGGAGGAAAAAGGCATCGCGCCGGTGCTCGAAAACCTCACCGGCCGCTGGTTCACCGATGGCTTCATCGACCAGCACGGCGACATCGTCCGCCGCCGCCTCGACCAGGTGCTCGCCTGCGACCCGGGCGTGTTCGTG
>JAJFFI010000065.1 GCA_021776755.1 Alphaproteobacteria bacterium
GGCACATCAAGCTGCTGGCCGCGTTCAACCATCTGCACATTTTCATCGATCCGGACCCGGACCCGGAGAAAAGCTTCAAGGAACGCAAGCGTCTGTTCAAGCTGCCGCGCTCGAACTGGGCGGACTACAACGCCAAGCTGATTTCCAATGGCGGCGGCATTTTCGACCGCTCCGCGAAATCCCTGAAACTTACGCCCGAGATCAAGGAGCTGACCGGGCTGACGGCCGATTCGGTGCCGCCCAACGATCTCTTGAAGGCGCTGTTGCAGGCCGAGGTGGAACTGCTCTGGTTCGGCGGCATCGGCAGCTACGTGAAGGCGCGCACTGAGTCCCATGCTGACGCGGGCGACCGCGCCAACGAGGCGCTCCGGGTCAATGGCAACGAGGTCGGCGCCAAGGTCGTCGGCGAGGGCGCAAACCTCGGCATGACCCAGCTCGGCCGGATCGAGTTCGCCCTTGCCGGCGGGCGCATCAACACGGACGCCGTCGACAATTCGGCCGGCGTCAATTCGTCGGACATGGAAGTGAACATCAAGATCCTGACCGGAATGGTCGAGGAGTCCGGGTCGCTCAAACGGGCCGCGCGCAACAAGTTGTTGGCCAGCATGACGAAAGAGGTCGCCAACCTCGTGCTCGAGAACAACTATCTTCAGTCCCAGAGCATCTCGGTCACGCAAACCGCCGCCGCCCGGCTGATCGACCGTCACTGGCAGTTCATGAAAGAGCTCGAGCGGGCCGGCGATCTGAACCGCGAAGTCGAGTATCTGCCCAACGATGAAACCATGGATGACCGCAAGACGGCGGACCTCGGCCTCACCCGGCCCGAGCTGTCGGTGCTGCTCGCCTACGCCAAGATCGTGCTCTACGACGACCTGATGGCGTCGGACCTGCCCGACGATCCCTACATGGCAAAGTCGCTGGTCGAGTATTTTCCGACGCCGCTCCGCGACAAGTACAAGAAGCAGATCGGCAAGCACCGCCTCCGCCGCGAAATCGTCGGCACCACGATCACCAACGAGATTATCAACCGCGCCGGCTTTACCTTCGTGCACGAATTGCAGGAACGAAGCGGCATGGAGGCCTGCGACGTCGTGCGCGGCTACGTGATCACGCGCGAGATTTTCCAGCTGCGCAAACTCTGGGACGAAATCGAGGCGCTCGATAACAAGGTGCCCGCGTCGGTCCAGTCGGCGATGCTGATCGAGCTTGGCCGCATTCTCGCGCGTGGAACGATCTGGTTCCTCCGTCACGGCGAAACGCCCCTCAATATCAAGGACAGCATCGACATGTACGGCCCGGACGTGGCCAAGCTGCAGGCCGATCTCGAGAAAGTGCTCTCCGAAGAAAACCTCCAGCTCCAGCGTGAGCGGACCGCGGTTCTCGAAGAACAGGGCGCGCCCCGCACATTGGCCAAAGCGGTCGTCAGCCTGCGCGCAATGGTGCCGGCCTGCGACATCGTCCGCATCGCCCGCGGCGCCAAGACTCCGGTGCTACCGGTAGCGAAGCTCTACTCGGATCTCGGAAAACGTTTCGGGTTCGATCAACTCCGCCGCGCCGCGAGCGGCCTGCCCATCGACAGTCACTGGGACAAGCAGGCGGTCGAGGCGATCATCGATGATCTCTACGGCATGCAGTACGACCTGACCGCCAACCTGCTGGGGGCGAGCAAGGGCGGAAAGGATGCCGGCAAGGTGATCGACAAATGGGGCAAGAGCCGCGCGACCCTCCTGCGGCGGACCGACCAGATCCTGGAAGAGCTCACCTCGGGCAACACGCCCGATCTTGCCGTGCTGGCGGTTGCGAACCGCCAGATGCGCTCGCTCGTCACCAGTTGACCGGCCTTGGCTGAAACGGGCGCACCGGACACGAGCGCACCGGAGACTGCCGAGTCGGGTTACGGCACGCGCGGCGCGGTTGCGGCCTGGTGTGTCTTCGACTGGGCCAACTCCGCGTTCCCCACCGTCATCGGCACCTTCGTCTTCAGCGCCTATTTCACCCAAGCGGTGGCCACCGACGCGGTGCGCGGCACCGAGCAGTGGAGCCGCGCCGTCACCGTGTCCGCAGTGCTTATTGCCTTGCTCAGCCCGGTTTTCGGGGCGATCGCCGACGCGACCGGCCGGCGCAAGCCCTGGCTCGCGGTATTCACCACGATCTGCGCCCTCAGTTGTGCGGCGCTCTGGTTCGTGAAGCCCGATCCTGAATGGATCCTGTTCGCGCTCATCGTCTTCACGCTCGCGAACGCGGCGTTCGAGTTCGGCACGGTCTTTTACAACGCCATGTTGCCCGAACTGGTTCCGCCCCGCAGGCTCGGCCGGGTCTCGGGTTGGGGTTGGGGCCTGGGGTATGCCGGTGGGCTTACCTGCCTCGTGATCGTGCTCTTCGGCTTCATCCAGACCGATACGCCGCTCTTCGGCCTCGACAAGGAAACCGCCGAGCATGTTCGTGCCTCCGGTCCGATCGCGGGGCTCTGGTTCGCGTTGTTTTCGATTCCGCTGTTCCTCGTTGTACCCGACGGCGCCCGGAGTGGGCTGACAATCCCCCAGGCCATCCGCTCCGGTCTGTCGACGCTCCGGAAGAGCTTCCAGAATGTCCGCCACTACAAGAACATCGTAATCTATCTGATCGCGCGGATGCTCTACACCGACGGCCTCAACACGATGTTTCTGTTCGGCGGGATCTATGCCGCCGGCACCTTCGGCATGCCGATCAGCGAAGTGATCATCTTCGGAATCGCGCTCAACGTAACAGCGGGGCTGGGGGCGGCCGGTTTCGCCTGGGTCGACGACTGGATCGGCGCCAAGAAGACCATCCTCATTGCGCTCGTCGCCCTGACCCTGATCGGCCTCGGCATGGTGCTGACTGACGACAAGTCGGTATTCTGGGGCCTCGGCGTGGCGCTCGGTGCGTTCTTCGGGCCGGCCCAGGCGGCTTCCCGCTCGCTGATGGCGCGCCTCGCACCCGCCGAGGTGCGAACGGAAATGTTCGGTCTCTACGCGCTGTCCGGCAAGGCGACCGCCTTTCTCGGACCCCTCGTGCTCGGGATCGTCGCCGGCGTGACCGAGAGCCAGCGTGCCGGGATGGCCACGGTGCTGGTCTTTCTCAACATCGGCGGCCTGATGCTGCTCG
>JAJFFI010000066.1 GCA_021776755.1 Alphaproteobacteria bacterium
CGCTCGGGGTGCGCATCGGGCGCGCTTCCGTGTTCGTCCCCCGGCTCTTTGCGCGAAAGTCCGCATTCCTCCGCCGCCAGCTCGCGGTGGCTGTCTTCGGGTGCGATCCGGAGATGGCGCACGGTGCCGCCTACGCAATGAACCCGCCGGGCGTGCCTGACGATTTCTGGCTCGCGGCCGGTTACATCCCGGTTGGGGCGGCGGCGGTGCGGGCCGATGCCCTCGAGCAGCTTGGCGTCGAGGCCTACCGGCTTGGCGGGAAAGCCAAGTTCGAGCTCACCGGACCGATGCGTGAAATTCTCGGCGCGCCGGATGCGGTCGCCGCCGAGGCGATCGCGAGCCTTGGCTTCCGGGCCGCCGTGAGCGACGAGGGCGTGACCTTTACCCGGCGGCGCGGCGGCGGCAGGGGACGGCCACGGCCGCTGCCTGGCGAGCAGGAAACGACGCCCGATGCCGGCAATCGCAGATCTGGAAAGACGGCAGGCGCGAGCCCCCGCAAAAAGCCGCGTGCCAAACCGGGCGGCAAACCCAAGGTCGATCCGGCCTCGCCGTTCGCCAAGCTCCGTGAGTTGTATTTCAATTGAGCGGCATCGCGGCAGATGCTGGCGACACCGTCCGGCTCGACCGGTGGCTCTGGTACGCGCGATTTTTCAAGAGCCGGACGATGGCGTCCCGGCTTTGCGGGTCCGGCAAACTGCGGCTCAACCGGGAGCCGGTGCGGAAATCGGCACAGACGGTGCGGGTGGGCGATGTTCTGACATTCCCGCTGGGCCCCCACATCCGCGTCATCGAGATCGTGGAACTCGGCAGCCGCCGCGGCCCGGCGCCTGAGGCGCAGGCGCTGTACGCCGATCTCGCGCCGCCGCAGCCGCGGGCAAAGGCCGATCCCGCATCGCCCAGCACGCCTGCCCGCGAGAAAGGCATGGGCCGCCCCACCAAGCAGGACCGCCGCGCGTACGACCGCTTGCGGGGCGACGACTAGGCGCGTTCGAAAAAGACCGAGAGGTTGTTCGCGGGCATCTCGACGGTTTCCGTGAGGTTGAGGCTGTTATCCCTGCCCAGCGCCACGACGTCTTCGAGGTCGCGCACTCCCCAGGACGGGTCGCGGGCGCGGAGACTTGCGTCAAAGGAGGCGTTCGAGGGTGCGGTGGGCTGTCCGCCAATGTGAAACGGGCCGTAGAGATACAGCACCCCGCCGGCCGGCAGCAGCGCGCCCGCGCCGCGCAAAAGACCCACGGCCGCAGCCCAGGGCGCGATGTGGATCATGTTGGCGCAGGTGATGGCGGTGACGTTCCGCCCATCAAGCACCGCCTCCCATCCGTCCACCGTCACGTCGATCTCGACCGGCGCGTTGATGTTGGTGGCCTCATTGAGCGCCGTGTGGGCGGCGATACTGCGCAGCGCTTCAGTCTCGATGTCGCTCGGCTGAAACGTCAGTGCCGGAAGGGACAGCGCGAAATGCACGACGTGCTCGCCCGAGCCCGATGCGATCTCCAGCACGGTTCCCTCGTCCGGCAGCCGCTCGCGCAAGACCTCGAGAATAGCGTCGCGATTGCGCGCGGTGGCGGGGTAGTGGAGGGCGTCGTCCGGGCTCGCTTTCATGCCGCGCAGCCTAGGCGCGGGCAGGGTTTCCGGCAAGGTTCCGCATGAGGCGTCCCGGCAGGCGGGGCAGGCTTGCGCGCCCCTGACCCCTGTGATACCCACACCGCCATGTTGCAGCGGCTCAAGGCCCTGTTTCCCGACAAACCGGACGGTGGGCGAGACGGGCGAGGCCCTCGCGGTGACAGCGAGCTGGCGCTTGCTGTCGCGGTGTTGCTGGTCGAGGCGGCCCGCATGGACGGCACCTTCGATGCCGACGAGCGGGAAACGATCAGGGACATCATCGCAAACCGGCTCAAGATCGGCGACACCGATCCGGAGGCGTTGATCGAGGCCGCCGAGCGCCGCGCCGAGGAAGCGGCGGACTGGTGGTCCTTCGCGCAGGTCGCGAAGAACAGTTTTGACTATGAGGAGCGTGTGCGCCTGGTCGAAATGCTGTGGGAAGTGTCCTATGCGGATGGCGTCCTGCACGACTATGAAGCAAACTTGCTTCGTCGGCTCACAGGTCTACTTTATGTGACGGACCAGGATAGCGGGGCGGCCCGCAAGCGTGTGCTGGACCGGCTCGGAATTGATACCGGCGCCTGACGGCGCGTGACAACGCAGCGGCGCCTGACGGCGCCCGGCAGAAAGACAACGCAGTGCCGCCGCACCGACACAGGCTGGCGGTCAGGGCATCAGGAGAACAGAATGACATACGTCGTCACGGAAAACTGCATCAAGTGCAAGTACCAGGACTGCGTCGAGGTTTGCCCGGTGGATTGCTTCTACGTGGGCGAGAACATGCTGGTGATCCATCCGGACGAATGCATCGACTGCGGTGTGTGCGAGCCGGAGTGCCCGGCCGAGGCGATCATTCCGGATACCGAGTCTGATGCCGAGAAATGGGTTTCTTTCAACCGCGATTACTCGGAAAAGTGGCCGAACATCACCCGCAAGGGCGACCAGCTGCCCGACGCCGAGGAATGGGACGGCAAGGAAGGCAAAATGGCGGAATTCAGCGAAAAACCAGGCGTCGGGGACTGATTTTCGCGCCTCTGTCCGCGCGCGGCGGCTGGTTGGGACCGTACGACACTAAACCTTTAAGGATCAATGGCTTGCACCTGTAAAACGGCGCTGCCCGCGCGTTGTGCTGCGTTGCAACACGGCGGTGCTAGGAATCCGGCTAATTTTGTGTTATAGTGTTGAAACTAAATGACGGCTCGGAGAAGTGAGGCTCCGGCCGTCTTTTTGTCAGCGACGCGGCCTTTGAGGCATTTCCGCGCACAGCTGTGCGGCGGTAGGTTCCTTGCGGACCGGCCTTTGGCGGGATTGAACGATTTTCAGGCAGCCTGCTGGCAAAAGCGCAATCGAGGCTGATTTAACCGAAGAAGAGGTGCCAGCATGGCAAAAGATGCAGGATTCAAGGAAGGCGACCACGTGGTGTACCCGACGCATGGCGTCGGCAAGATCACCGCAGTCGAGAGCCAGACGATCGCAGATCAGAAGCTGGAACTCTTCGTGATCGACTTCGAAAAAGAAAAAATGATCCTGCGGGTTCCCGTTGCCAAGGCCGAAGGGTCGGGGCTGCGCAAACTCAGCAACAAGAAGGTGATGGACACCGCGCTGACCACGCTCAAGGGCCGGTCGCGGGTGAAGCGGACCATGTGGAGCCGCCGTGCCCAGGAATACGAGGCCAAGATCAATTCGGGTGATCCGGTCTCCATCGCCGAAGTCGTGCGGGATCTGCACCGCAATGCGGGGCAGCCGGACCAGTCCTATTCCGAGCGCCAGATTTACCAGGCGGCGCTGGACCGGCTGGTGCGCGAGCTCGCCGCGGTCGAGAAGATCAACGAGGCGGCAGCCACCGAGAAGCTGGAGAAACTGCTTCAGGCGGCCTGACGCACCGCGCGTATCTGAAATACAAACGGGCCGAAGTCCTCAAGGATTTCGGCCCGTTTTTCGTTTCGGGTCTGCGTCAGCGGCGGCTCACGTATTTCACCCATTGGCCCGGCCGGAGTTCGTCGTTCGAATCGAGCCCGTTGAGCGTGCGGAAACGCAGCATCCGGTGCGACGGGAACGGCATCCGCGCAGCATAGCTCTGCGCGGTCTCGCCGCTCTTGACCCGCGTTGTGCGGAGCCGCAGCGGCTGCCCGCCGCCTTCCCGCGCCCGGCGGAAGCTGTAGGTGGTCCGCTGAAATGCCTGGCTGTAGCGCTGGGTGACCTGCGGTTTGGTCACGAACAGGAAGCGCGCGATCGTGTTGGGCTTGTAGGCGATCGCAACCAGGCGGACATCGTGGGTCCCGCTGCGGGTCTGGATGCGGCCCGAACCGGTCGCCGCCGGGAAGCCGTTCACGCGGATGCTCTGGGCCCGGCTGATATTCAGTTTCTGGCCCGCGCGCCGGACATAGCCCGCCATCGAAAGCCCCTTTGGGCGGGGCGCGAAATCGAAGATGATCTGCGAGTTCTGCGGCCCCAGCGCCGTCACCTTGGCGGCACCGTTCAGGATGTTGAACCCCGGCGGCACCTCGAAGGCGAAGCCCAGCTTGGGATGAACGAAGCGTTGTCCGCGGACGATCCCGTTGTCGGGATCGCCGCCGTAGTAGAGCCCGTTGATGCGGCGCATGTAGTCGGCCGTGCCCCGCCGGCGCCCCTCGAGCTCGACGCCACCGGCCTGCTGCAGTGCCTGCTGGACGCGGTCCTGGGTGCGGGGATGGGTTGCGAGGAAGCTCGGTTTGGGGTCGCCACCTTCGCGGCTTGCGAGTGTGCTCTGCAGCCGCTGCTCGGCGATGAGCTTGTTCAGGAATGTCGCCATCGCGCGCGGGTCGTAGCCCGAGCGCACCAGGTATTGTACGCCCTTGCTGTCGGCCTCGAACTCATGCTGCCGGCTATAACTCGACATCACGGTCGCCGCTCCGACCGTCGCGACACTCCGCGCGGCATCACTGTCGAGCACACCTGAGAGAATGCCGATGCCAAGCTGGGCCAGCACCGATTGCTGCACCCGCTCCTCGCCGTGCTTCTCGGTCACATGGGCGATTTCATGGGCCAGCACACCGGCAAGCTCTGCCTCGTTGTTGGCGAGCGCCAGCATCCCGCGGGTGACGTAGACATAGCCCCCGGGCATGGCGAAGGCGTTCACGATATCGCTGTTCAGGACCGTGAAAATGAACCGCTGCCCTCGCATTGGAGTCTTCTGAAGGATGCGGTTGCCGATGGTGCGGACGTACTTGCGCACCCGCGGGTCGTGATACGCCCCGCCGAACTGCGCCACCAGTTTCGGGTGCTGCTCGCGCGACATCTTGGCCGCATCGATGAACTGGGCTGTCTGGACCGGCCCGTCCGAGCCCGCAGCCGCAGGCTGGATGAGCCACAACGCGGCGAGACCAATTGCGCCGGCCATCCGGTTCAGGGTGTTTCGCTTGTCCGTCACTCTGTTGTCCTTTCGGGCAGGAGTTCGATCTGCTCCGGGTGGGTTACCGTGATCATCGGCCCGTTGCGGGGTTTCAGCCAGCCGCGCACCCGGATGCGGCGGCCTTGAAACGTCATCGGATCGCGGCCCGCTTTTGCATAGAGTCTTGCCGCGCCCTTGGTCACTGCGGCCGTGAAATCGGTGCGCCAGTCGGCGCCGAAATTCAGATAGACCTGCCCGCGCACCTTTGCCGCCTTGAGCACGCGGCCTTCGACAATCTGAAAGCTATTGAGGAATTTCGGCGTTTCTGGGGCTTGCCGGACCAAATAGGCCGCATGCGCCCAGATACCGCGGCGGGCGGCGCGGGCCTGTCTCTCGAACAGCAGCATCTCGGCGAGCCGGGCGCGGTTGTCGGCAAAGCTCGCGACCCGCGCAAGACCGCGCGCCAGCAGTTCGCCCTGCACCCAAAGCCCGTTCGCGTTATGCACATGTGCGATCAGCCGACCGTGGCGGTCGGCCCGGCGCCCGCCATAGGACAAGCGCAAGGTCTTGCGGCCGACCAGACCGGCCAACGCCGCTTGTGCTTCGCGCGCAAGCGCGGCCGTATTCCTGTCTGGCGCCGCGATCCCGGCAAGCCGCAGGGTATCGCCCGAGG
>JAJFFI010000067.1 GCA_021776755.1 Alphaproteobacteria bacterium
GACCCGGCGGGCCGATGAAGACGCCGCCTGGAAATGGACCTCCGACGGCAAGGGCGCCTTCACGATCGAGGCCGCGGAGAAGGCGAGCCGCGGGACCGAGATTACGCTGCACCTGAAAAAGGACGCGAAAGACTTCACCGATCCCGCCCGCCTCCGCCAGGTGGTGAAGACCTATTCCGACCACATCGCGGTGCCGATCAGGCTCGATGCAGGCGAGGAAGAGCGTGAGGCCCTGAACGAGGCGTCCGCGCTCTGGACCCGGCCGAAAAACCAGATCAAGCCCGAGCAGTACACCGAGTTCTACCACCATGTCGGCCATGTCTTCGACGAGCCGTGGCTGACGCTGCACTGGAAGGCCGAGGGCAAGATCGAATACACGAGCCTGCTGTTCGTGCCGGGCAGCCGGCCGTTCGACCTGTTCCACCCGGACCGCAAGCCGCACGTGAAGCTCTATGTGCGGCGCGTCTTCATCACCGAGGACAGCGAGGACCTGCTGCCGGGCTGGCTCCGCTTCATGCGGGGCGTGGTCGACAGCGAGGACCTGCCGCTGAACATCAGCCGCGAGATGTTGCAGAATAATCCGGTGCTGGCGAAAATCCGCCAGGGACTGGTCAAGCGCATCCTCTCCGAACTGAAGAAGAAGGCCGAGAAGGCGCCGGAAGATTTCGCGGCGTTCTGGGAGAACTTCGGCGCGGTGCTGAAGGAAGGGCTCTACGAGGCGCCCGAACACCGCGACGCCATCCTCGAGCTCGCGCGGTTCAAGACCACTGCCGCCAGCGAGGCGGACGCGGACAAGACGGCGACGCTCGCCGATTATGTCGCGCGGATGAAGCCGGGGCAGGACGCGATTTTCTATATCGCCGGCGAGGACGCGACGGCGCTCGCCCGAAGCCCGCAGATCGAGGGCTTCGCGAAGAAGGGCGTCGAGGTGCTGCTGCTCGAGGACTCGGTCGACGAGTTCTGGGTGCCGGCGGCCGGCGAGTACGACGGCAAGCCCTTCAAGTCGGTGACCCATGGCGGCGCCGATCTTTCCGCGATCGACGATGACGCGAAGGACGGCACGAAAGACGACAAGAAGAAAAAGCCCGCGGCGAAGAACATCGGCAGCCTGGTCGCGGTTCTGAAAGACACGCTTGGCGAGGCGGTGGCGGACGTGCGGGAGTCCGAGCGGCTGACGTCGTCTGCGGTTTGTCTGGTCGCGAGCGACGGCGCGCTCGACATGCATCTCGAGCGTATCCTGAAGCAGCACGGCCAGCTCGAGCAGGTTTCGGCGCGGGTGCTCGAAATCAATCCCGACCACCCGCTGATCAAGAAGCTCGCCAAAGCGGCGGGCGGCGATGGTGCGGCGAAATCGCTTGAGGACGCGGCCCATCTGCTGCTCGACCAGGCGCGCATTCTCGAAGGCGAGACGCTGCCCGACCCGGCGGGCTTCGCCAAACGGATGGCGGCGGCAATGGAACGCGGATTGGTATAACGCCGCGGCGGCGCGGCTTCAGAACGGACCGCGGCTAGGTGCCGAAACGGTCGAAATATGTGCCGCCGAGGAGGCGGTTGACGGTCTTGCCGTCGTCCGAGAGCGGCAGAAGCAGCCGCTCGTATTCGACATGATCGCGGTTGATCCAGCTCGCGTCATGGCGGACGCAGACCGGGCGCGCCTCGACCGCGACCTGCCGGTATTCCGCGCGGATCGCTTCGCGGTCCGGTCCGTTGAAAATTTTCTCGAAGGTCTCGCCGGTGAAATCGCGCCTGAACACTTCGACCAACGCCGTGCCGAACAGGCTCATCCGGAAATCGGCGCCGCCGTCGAGGACGCGGTAGATAAACATGTTGGGCAGGATGTCAGGGACGTCGACCGGATCGATCTCGTCCCGCGCGGGCGCGATGCGCCCGGCGCGCTTCTCGTCCCAATAGGCAAATAATCGCCGCAGCGAAGGATGTTCGATCTGCACGCGCCACTCCTGGCAGGATTTTCCTTGCGCGTGTTATGACACACCGGCGTGATCAGCGGCAGGATTTTCGCAGAACGAAATAAGGCTCAGCCGTCGCCGTTTGCGAACGGCATCTTGAGCGCGCCGAGTACCGGGCCGGCGCTGCCTTCCTGAACGATCACGACGCAGCCGCCCCGCCCTGCCGCCTCCGCGGCCGAGGTCTCGACCGGGATCGCCATCGCCTCGCCGGTGTAGCGGCCGACGACGCGGAACTCGCGGACGACGTTGTGATACTCGAGGCTGCGCCCGCCGTTCTCGCCGCGCTTGATGTCGGTGACGTGGCGGGTGTCGTAGAAGACAACCAGCACATTGGCCTCGCCCTTGAAGTCGGCGGCCGGGATCCTGAGCGTGTGCTTGCCGCCCTCCTGGTCGAAGGCGAGCTGCAGCTTGGGGGTGGCGCGGGCGCTCTCGATGAGTTGCGAGATTTTCGCCGGCGACGAGCTGTGCGCGCGGCCGTCGACCACGAGCTCGGGCGTGTAGACGTAGCGCTGGCGGAGCGCGCGGCCATAGTCGCGCTGGCGGCGGGTGGTGTCCTTCGTGGCGAACTTGTCCTTCCAGCCGATGTAGTCCCAGTAGTCGACATGCCACGACAGCGCGACCACGTCGTCGCGCCCGGCGAGCTTGCCGAGATAGCGGTCGGCCGGCGGACAGGAGGAACACCCCTGGGAGGTAAAGAGCTCGACCACGACGGGGCCGGGCGCGGTGCCGGCGGCGCGCCGCAGGCCGCCCGGCGTGCTGGAGGTGGACGCGACCCTGGCGGCGGGCAGCAGCGGCGCGCCGGGGGAAGAGGCCAACTGCGGCGCGGTCATCAGATAGAGACCGGTTGCGCCCACAACGGCGGCGAGGACGAGAGAAATATGTTTCATGCAGGATAAGTTAGGGGCTCCTGGCACCTGCCGCCAATCACATCCGCAATGCAGGGCTTCACTTATCAGTGAATGCCGCGGCGGGTCCTCATGCCGGCCCCTTCAGGGGCGAGGGCACGAAAAAGCCATCGCGTGACGGTAAATCCTGCCATATTGTGGCGCGATGGTATTTCCGTCCCGGCGGGAACCCGCCTGCCTGCACGCAAAGAAAACGAGCGATTTGTGACACAACACGCGCCCATGTGGCCGATCTCGACCGACCTTCAAACGCACGCCCGGCGGTTCGTGGCCGGCGCGCTTTTCGTATTGGCGGCGGCCCTGCTGCTGGCGGCGGGCGCACGGGCCGAAGAGGCGCCCGGCAGCACCGGCAATGCGGGCGAAGGTGTGGAGCCGCCGGCGGGGTGGGTCTCCTTCGTGCATCCGCGCGCGGGTTTCGCGCTCCACCGTCCGCCAGACCTGATCGAGGCACCGGGCCAGCCCTGGGACGAAGACGACAGCTTCCGCATCGTGACCTGGCGGTTCGACGACGGCGAGGGCGAGATTTCGGTCCACGGCCATCCCGGGCCGGGGCGGCTCTCACTGGTCGACTGGGTCAACGAAAAGGGCGGCGTCGTGCGGGTCGAGTCGCCGGCCGATCCGTTCATCATGGCCCGCAGCGCGCTCGACGACGGCGTTCTTACGGTCTCCGCCTATGTCCAGGTGCCGAACCAGGAGCGCATCCTCGAGTTCCAGCTCGAGATCCCGAATATCGAGGACTGGCGCGGGCGCGAAATGCAGGAGGTCGCCGCCGAATACACCGACCGGCTCGAGACCTTCTGGCACATCATCGAGACGCTCCGCGTCCCGACCGAACCCGGCGCCCTGCAGCCGCAAGAAACGGTCAAGCAGCCAGCGGAGTAGAGCGGCGGCGGCTCCACAGGATGAGGATGCCCTCGAAGGGCGAAGCGGGCCGCTAGAACCCCTCGAACGACGCGAACACCTCAAGCGGTTCGCGCTCGGTGACCAGGGAGTTTTCGACCTTCGACGTATCCTCATGGCCGAGCGCCATGCCGCAGACGACGATCTCGCCCTCCGGGATACCAAGGCTTTTTGCGACGGCGTTGGGGTATTCCATCCACGCGGCCTGGGGGCAGGTATCGAGGCCGTGACCACGGGCCGCGATCATGATGTTTTCCATGAACAGCGACAGATCCATGTAGCCGCCGACCTCCATGTCCCGGTCGATCGTGAAGATCATGCCGACCGGGGCGTCGAAAAACAGGAAGTTGCG
>JAJFFI010000068.1 GCA_021776755.1 Alphaproteobacteria bacterium
GGCGTCACGTCCCCGCCGGGCGCTGATGAAGGCTGCAACGTCTTCCTCGACGATGCGCCAGGCCTCGTCGGCGGCGGACCTGCGGCCCGAGCGGCCGGCGAGCGCGACCTTCTCCAAGGCTGCCAGATCGTAGACGAAGGCGCCGTCCACGCGTTCGACACCGGGGGCGACATCGCCGGGAATGGCGGCGTCGACCAGAAACACCGGCTTGTGGCGGCGGCGCACGAGTGCGCTGCGGATCATCTCTTCGGACACCGCGTATTCGCGGCCGCCGAGAGCCGAAATCACTACGCCCGCCTCGGGCAGGGTGGCGGCAAATCGATCGAACGGCGCCATGTGACAATCGAACCCGCGGGCCACTTCCTCGGCGCGCCGGTCGTCGGGGGCGGAAATCACGACCGGGCCGAGGCCCGCCGAGATCATGTGTTCGGCCACCAGCTCGCCCATGTCACCGACGCCGAGCAACAGCCCGCCGACGGAATTGAGGTCACCATGAATGCTGCGCGCGACCTGCACCGCCGCGGCCGCCATCGAGACCGGGCCCTCGGCAATACGGGTTTCGGTGCGCACCCGTTTGGCGGTGGCGAAGGCTGCATCCATGACCGTGTTGAGCGCGGGACCCGCCGTGCCGGCCTTGCGGGCAAGCGCATGGGCCGCCTTCACCTGGCCGAGCACCTGCGGCTCGCCGACAACCTGGCTCTCGAGCGAGCCCGCGACGGCGAAGACATGCCGCAGCGCATCCGCACCGGCATGGGTGTAGGTTTCGGTGTCGAGCGCGTGGGGCGGCAGGTTCGCGCGCCGCGCGAGGCCCCGGCGTACAATGCCCCCCGCGCGTTCGGCGTCACCGTGAACCGCCTGCACCTCGACCCGGTCGCAGGTCGACAGCACGAGCGCTTCGCCGAGACCCTCGCGCCGAAGGCCGCCAAGGAACTCCGGCGCCTCGTTGTCGGGCACGAAGATGCGGTCGCGCAGTAGTGCCGAGCACGACTGGTGGTTCGCGCCGATGACGACGAGATCGCCGGGCAGTGAAGCCGAAGTAGTGTCGGTTTGCGGCATTCAGCCCTCCTGCGCCAGCGACGCCACGACATCTTCCAGCGGGACTTCCGATTGTTCGCCGTCGTCGAAATCCCGGACCGTCGCAACACCCTTGGCCAGTTCGTCGTCGCCGATGATGATGGCGGCATGGGCGTTCAGCTTGTTGGCCCGTTTCATGCGCTTGGACAGATTGCCGCGATAGCCCATGTCGGTCCTGTGGCCGGCGTGCCGCAGGTCCGCGGCCAGTTTGAGCCCCACTGCCTGCGCGGCCTCGCCCATCGGAATTACCGCGATCGGGCGGGCGTCCGCGGCAGGTTCCGCGATCAGCATGGCAAGCCGCTCGATGCCGCCGGCCCAGCCGATGCCTGGCGTCGGCTGCCCGCCCATGGTCCCGATCAGCCCGTCGTAGCGTCCGCCTGCGATGACCGCGCCCTGGGCACCGAGCGCATCGGTCGTGAACTCGAAAGCAGTGTGGCCATAGTAGTCGAGGCCCCGCACGAGCTTCGGGTTGAGCGTGTAGGCAATGCCAAGCGCGTCGAGGCCGCCGGTCACATCGGCGAAAAATTCCGTGGCTGCTTGTGTGAGGTAGTCGGGGAACAGCGGCGCGTCGGCGACGATCCTGCGGTCGCCCTCGTCCTTGCTGTCGAGGATGCGAAGCGGATTGCGGGTCAGCCGGTTCTTGCTGTCGTCGCTGAGCGCATCCTTGTGATCGCTGAAATATTCGACGAGTACCGTCCGGTACGCATCGCGGCTTTCGGCGTCGCCGAGCGTGTTCAGCTCGAGCATGGTCTTGTCCCGCACTCCCAACGCATCGAGTATCTGCGCGCCGACCGCGATCACCTCGATATCGGCCTGCGGCTCAGCGACGCCCAGGATTTCGACATCGATCTGGTGGAACTGGCGCAAGCGCCCCTTCTGCGGCCGCTCATAGCGGAACATCGGGCCGTGGGTGAAGAATTTCAGTGGCAGGTTCTGTGCAAGCCCGCCCGAGATGAAGGCGCGCGCAATGCCGGCGGTCGCCTCCGGGCGGAGCGTCACTTCCTCGCCGCCCCGGTCGGTGAAGGTGTACATCTCCTTCGTGACTACGTCGGACGTATCACCCAGCGTGCGGCGGAAGACGTCCGTGAATTCAAAGATCGGTGTCGCGACCTGGTCGAAGCCGTAGAGCGACGCCACATGGCGCGCGGTTTCAATGACCTTCCGGTGCCGCCGGAGTTCATCGGGCAGGAGGTCGTGGGTACCGCGGACCGGTTGGAGCGATGCCATGACGGAGGGGCGCCGGTGACCCGCGCTAGCGGGCTTTCAGCGCAGCTTCAAGCTTCCCGGGATCGAGCGGGATGTTGCGGCGGACGATGCCCAGGGGCCCGATGGGGCCGAGGGATTCCTCGCCGAGGAAAGCCTCGAGCGCGCCGGAATTGCCGACCAGCAAGCGCAGGCCCTCGGGTTCCTTTGGTACTTCGTAGCTCACGCCCTTGCGGAGGATCGTCTGCACGATGATGTCGCCGTTGGGAGACGTGATGCGGATCCAGGCGTCGCCCTTGCTCGCCGTGAGTTTCACACCCGGCTTGACCGCCGCCTGCTGCTCGCCGGTTGTGCCTGCACTCGCGCCCGCCTCGCCGGTCGTGCCGGCGGCAGCACCGTCGGTCGACCCACCTGCGCCCGCGGCCGTACCGCCACTTGCCCCGGCGTCGGTGGCGCCCGCTTCGCCGGTTCCGCCGGTGGCACCTTCGGCGCCGCTGCTGCCGGCCGCACCACCAGCACCCGTGTCACCGCCTGATCCAGCAGTCGCACCTTCGGTCGCGCCCGCTTCTCCGGCCGATGTTCCGGCAGTGCCGCCGTCGCCGTCCCCGCCCGGTGCAAGGAAATACCAGGCGCCGTAGAGCACAGCACCAAGGATTGCGAGCACGACAAGTATGCCGAGGCCCGAGGTGCGGCTCTCCTGTACCGGCTGCGGCATCACGAGTTCGACCTGCGGTTCGGCGCCGCCGGTCTCTTCCTTGAATTTCTGGACGATCTCGTCGGGATCGAGGCCGAGATTGCTGGCATAGGCGCGCACGAAACCGATGGCGTAGGTGTGTCCCGGCAGATCGCTGTACCGGCCATCCTCGATCGCCTGCAGGTATTCCTTGCGGATACGGAGCATCTGCGCGACCTCGCTGACGTCGCGCTTGAGCTTGAGGCGGGCCTGCCGGAACAGGACGCCCACCGAGGGACCGGTCATGTAATTGGTCTGGTCGTCGAGATCCCGGGTGCTGCGCGGCTCGCCGCCCTCGCGCTTGGACTGCTCTTCCCGCGCCTTGCGGCGGGCGGCCGCGCGCTTGGGATAGTCCTCCATCTCGGGCGCCGGCTCGACCTCGATGTCGAGCACGGCTTCCTCAATGTAGCCGAAGTCTTCTTTCTTGTTCTTGGCCATGCAAGTGGATCCTGACGTCCTGCCGGACAGCCCGTTGGCCGTACCCGGTTCTGATGCGCGCGCATGCCTTGACAGCGATACGTGTGCCGTTGAGGCGTACAGCTCCGGAATGGTCCGCTGATCGGACTCCCCCGTCGACTGCGTCCCGATGACTGTGACTGATCGGCGGCCCCCGGGAGCAAACAAAAATGCCCGATATGAGCCAATCAATTAGCGTTTATCTCATACCAGAACGACACTGCGCGACGCAACGATGGCCGCGTGGAACGGGCCCATTTGGGTGATCGGCACATGCGAGCGATTTCGGCCCGGCGTCAGATGGAAATTCCGTGATCCACGGCAAAGGCGCGAAGTTTTGTGCGTACGCTGTGGTCGGACAGGTTCTTGAGCGGCGAGACGTACTCGGTGACCTCGGCAAGCGTGGCACTCCGGATCATGGATTTGACCGGGCCCAGCGCGGGCGGCGCCATGGAGAGCGATCGGAAACCCAAACCGATGAGCGCAAGCGCCTCAACCGGACGGCCCGCCATCTCGCCGCAAAGCGTAAGCGGAATATCGTGGCGGCCGCAGGTTTCGATCACGCTGGCCAGCAGCGACAGGACGGGAGGCGAAAGCGAGTCATAGCGATCGGACATGCGCGGGTTTCCCCGATCGGACGCGAACAGAAACTGCAGCAGATCGTTGGAGCCGATCGACAGGAAATCGAGCCGCGGCAACAGGTTTTCGAGCTGCCAGAGCAGCGCCGGCACCTCGAGCATCGCGCCGACCCGGAGGTCGACCGGGGACTTGCCATTCTGCTTTGCCTCGCGGGCCAGTTCACTGTCGAGCAGACGGCGGGCGGCATCGAACTCCGCAACCTCCGAGATCATCGGGAACATCACGTGGAGTGCGCGGCCCTTGGCGGAACGGACCAGCGCGCGCAACTGCTGGCGCAGCATGGCCGGGCGGTCGAGGCCGATGCGGATCGCACGCCACCCCATCGCCGGATTGTCATCGGTATCGGCATGCAGATAGGGCAGCGCCTTGTCGCCGCCGACATCGAGGGTGCGGAACACCACTGGCTTGTCGCCGGCCTGATCGAGCACCTTGGAATAGATTTCGGTCTGTTCCTCGACGCCGGGAAAGGCCGAGCGCGCCATGAACGGGATTTCGGTCCGGTAGAGCCCGACGCCGTCGGCGCCGCCGCTCTCCAGATGTTGCATGTCGATCAGCAGACCGGCGTTGAGCTTGAGGGAAATCTCGACGCCGTCGCGAGTCACCGAGGGCAGATCGCGCAGCTGGGCGAAGGATTCGCGCTTGCGCTGCAGCAATTTCATGCTGGCCTTGAAGGCGCCGCGCACTTCTTCGCCCGGGCGGACGAAGAGCTGCGCATTCTGACCATCGAGCAGCAGCCGGTCGCCGTCCTCGACGTTGGTCAGGAGATCGGTGACACGTCCCAGCACCGGTATATCCAGTGCGCGCGCGATGATCGCCATGTGCGAGGTCGGCGAGCCACCGGATATGACCACACCCTTCACCCGCTTGCGG
>JAJFFI010000069.1 GCA_021776755.1 Alphaproteobacteria bacterium
TGACGCCGAACAGGTCCATCGGCGGGATCGCGATTGAGCCCGAGGGGCTGTCGTGGACGAACCACGGCACCTTGTTGAAGAGCCAGGTCAGGAAAAACTGCGCGGCGAGCGTGGCGACCGCGAGATAGAAGCCCTTGATCCGGAGACTCGGCAGGCCGAACAGGATGCCGACCGCGGCCGTGATCGCGCCCGACAGCAGGATCACGACGATGATGTTGATGTCCGGGATGTTGGTCGCGAGCTTGTAGGCCGAATAGGCGCCGACCGCGAGGAACCCGCCCGTGCCGAGCGATCTCTGACCGCAATACCCGGTCAGGATATTGAGGCCGATGGCCGCCAGTGCGAACACCAGGAACGGGATCAGCACCGCCTGCAGCCAGTATTCGTTGGCGGTCAGCGGGATTGCGACAAACCCGATCAGGATGAAAAGGGCGACGAAGAACAAGTCCTGGCGGATCGGGAAGACCGCCTGATCCGCCTTGTAGCTGGTCTTGAACTGTCCTGCTTCACGATAAAACATGGACTAAACCCTCTCGATGATCTTGTCGCCGAACAGACCCTGCGGCCGGAACAGCAGGAAGACGAGTGCCAGAACGTAGGCAAACCAGTTTTCGATCGCGCCGCCGATCAGGGGACCCCAGTAGATCTCCGCAATCTTTTCGCCGACGCCGATAATAAGGCCACCGACAATGGCGCCGGGCACCGATGTGAAGCCGCCGAGGATCAGCACCGGCAGGGCCTTCAGCGCGATCAGCGACAGCGAAAACTGCACGCCGCTCTTCGAGCCCCACATGATGCCCGCAACGAGGGCCACGAAACCGGCCACTGACCATACGATAATCCAGATGCTCCGGAGCGGAATGCCGACGGACAGGGCTGCCTGGTGATCGTCGGCGACTGCGCGGAGCGCGCGGCCGACCCGGGTCTTCTGGAAGAAAATGGCGAGCACGGAGACGAGCAGGGCGGCGATGCCGGCGGCGTACAGGTCAAAGACCTGGATCTGGACGCCGGCGACCGAGAAACGTCCGGTCGGGATGCCGACGTCGAGCGCCTTGACGTTCGAGCCCCAGAGAATGTCGCCGACCCCCTCGAGCACGAAGGCGAGCCCGATGGTCGACATGAACAGGATGATCGGCTCCTGGTTCACCAGTCGTCGAAGCACAAAGAATTCAATGACATAGGCGAGCCCCACCATGATCGCCGCGGTGCCGATGATGGCCAGCGGGATCGGCAGGTCGTATTCGGTGTCAGTCAGAAATATCGGCACGGTGCCGGACAGCAGCCCGACCAGTGTCAGGGCGGCGAACAGCGCCAGCACGCCCTGGGCGTAGTTGAACACGCCCGATGCCTTGAAGATCAGGACGAAGCCGAGCGCCACCAGTGAGTACATGACACCGGCCATCAGGCCGCCCAGCACCACCTCGGCAAAGAACGCCGGGTATGACACCATGTCCACGAACGGTGCGACAAAGAACGATTCCAACGCGCCCATATTCCCTTTACCCCGTTTGTTTCAGCTTGGCCCGGGATTGCCGCCGGGCCGGGCTGTTTCTGCCTTCTGCCTAGTCGTGGCTCACGCCGAGATAGGCTTCGATCACTTTCTGGTTGCCGCGGACCTCGGACGGAATGCCGTCACCGATCTTTTCGCCGTGATCGAGCACGACGACACGGTCCGAGATGTCCATCACCACGCGCATGTCATGCTCGATCAGCGCGATAGTGGTGCCAAACTCGTCGTTCACGTCGAGCACGAAGCGCGACATGTCTTCCTTTTCCTCGACATTCATGCCTGCCATCGGCTCGTCGAGCAGCAGCAGATCGGGCTCGGCGGCAAGCGCGCGCCCCAGTTCGACCCGCTTTTGCAGGCCGTAGGGCAGGGTGCCGACGGGACTCTTGCGGATCTGCTGAATCTCGAGGAAGTCGATGATGTGCTCGACGAACTCGCGTTGCTCGATCTCGCGTTTGCGGGCAGGCCCGAAATACAGCGCCTCGAGGAAGATGTTCGCGGTTTCGGCGAGGAAACTGTGAGGCATCCGCGGCACGCGGCCGGTCATGATATTGTCCAGCGTCGACATGCCCTTGAAGAGGGCCACGTTCTGGAACGTGCGGGCGATGCCCTGCGCGGCGGCCTCGTACGGCTTCATCTGCGAGCGCGTCACGCCCTTGTAAGTGATCGTGCCTTCCTGCGGATGATAGAAGCCGTTGATGCAATTCAGCATCGACGTCTTGCCGGCGCCGTTCGGTCCGATGATTGCGCGGATCTCACCTTTCAGAATATCGAAGCTGACATCGCGGATGGCGCGCACGCCGCCGAATGAGAGCGAGATGCCGTCGACCTTGAGCAGCACCTCCCCGGCCTTGACCGCGTCGCGGTCGCCCGTGCCCGCCTTCATTTCTTCCTCGAAATCGGCGGTCGTCATCTGATCGTTCATGCACTCAGTCTCCGTTGCACGCTGATCGCGCTTGTTGTTCTGTCCCCTGCCGGCCCCTTGTCGGAGGAGCCTACTCGGCCGCCATCTGCTGGCCCGGCGCCTTGCCGGACCCTTCGAAGGTCTTGGCGTCGCGGATCGTCAGGTCGCCCTGCACAGTGCCGCTGCGCCCGTCCTCGAACTTCATGTCGACCTCGCAGAAAACCGTATCCTTGCCGCCGTAAAGTGCGTCGATGACGTTCTTGTACTTTTCGTGCACGGTGCTGCGGCGCACCTTCCGCGTGCGGGTCAACTCGCCGTCATCAGCATCCAGCTCCTTGTGCAGCAGCACGAACCGCGTGATCTGCGAGCCGTTCAGGTTGGGGTCCTCGGCCAGATCCTCGTTCACGCTTTCCACGTTCTCCTGGATCATGTCGTAGACCTTGTCCTTGGCCGCGAGTTCCTGGTAGCTGGCATAGGCCTCGTTGTTGCGTTCGGCCCAGTTGCCGACCGCCTCGAGATCGATCGAGATCATTGCTGTCGCATTGTCGCGCTCGTGGCCGAACGCCACCGCTTCCTTGATGAACGGGAAGAACTTCAGCTTGTTCTCGATGAACTTCGGCGCGAACATCTGGCCGTTGTTCAGCCGCCCGACGTCCTTTGCCCGGTCGATGATCTTGAGATGGTTGTCCGGCCCGATCACGCCGGCGTCCCCGGTGTGTACCCAGCCGTCGGCGGTCTTGGTCTCTTTCGTCGCGTCCGGGTTCTTGTAGTACTCCTTGAAGACGCCCGG
>JAJFFI010000070.1 GCA_021776755.1 Alphaproteobacteria bacterium
TGGCTGAGACCTTCGACCTTACCGACTACACGCCCTATCTGCTGAACCGCGCCGGCGCCCGCATCGCCGGTGCGTTCGCGGATCGGCTGCGCGAGCATGACCTGACCCTCAACATGTGGCGGGCCCTGGCAGCGCTGCATCACGAAGACGGCCAGCGGCTATCCCGGCTTTCCGAATTGACCAGTGTCGATATCTCGACGCTCTCGCGGTTGATCGGGACGCTGGACAGGCGGGCGTTGGTCGAACGCCGGAAAAGCGGCGGGCCGGATGCCGACAACCGGGCGGTCTCGCTCTCGCTTACGGCCGGCGGGCGGGCACTGACCGAAGCCCTGATCCCGGTTGCTGCCAGCTACGAAGCAACCGCGCTCAGGGGTTTCACCCCATCGGAAACTGACGTGCTGAAGTCGATGCTGCGCCGGATGTTTGCCAACATGGCTGCATTCGAGGCGACGCGGTCGGCCGCGGAATAACGTAGGCCTCGGAGCAACGTTGGCCTCGGAGCAACGTTGGCCGCGTCCGCTATTCCGCGGGCGGCTGAACGATCCCCGCCTTGCAGGCCCGGGCTGTGGCCTGAACGGAACGCCGCACCGCGGGCTCGCCGATATTGTTTGCAATTCGCTCGATCTGGCCGGTCCGCTCGATCAGCTTGACGGCGCATTCGCAATCCTTGGCGTCCTGGGTTTCCTCGCACGCGGCAGCCACCTGTTCCTGCGGGCTTTGCGAACACGCGGCGAGCAGTATGGCACCCGCGGCAGCAGCGGCCAGCGACCCCGTCCGAACCATCAGGTTATTGCCCAAGAATTCCTCCAAACTTGCTTGGACCGGGCCTGGCCCGGCACGCCTTCATGTTTCTCATGCAGACTTTCCAAACGCAAGCATCCACCCCACAGATCACGCCCCGCCTGCTGCCGCCCTGACCAGGCGCCGGAACAGGCGCTGCTGACCGTTTGAAAAAATGAGGAATTCCGGGTGCCACTGGACCCCGAAGACGAAGCGGTCGGGATCGGTCGTCTCCACGCCCTGTACAATTCCGTGGCGGTCTTCAGCGGCGATGCGAAGCCCCTCACCCACCCGGTCGACCGACTGATGGTGCAGAGCGTTGACCCGGCATCGGTCGCATTCCAGGAACTCGGCGAGCCGTGTGCCGGGACAGATCGTCACGGTTTTCTTCGGCAGCGCCGTGCGCAGCTTCGGGATATCGCCATAGGTCTCGTAAATATCTTCATGAAGACTTCCGCCGAACGCGACATTGAGGATCTGCGACCCACGGCAAATGCCAAGCACCGGCTTGCGAGCCGCGAGCGCGTCGTCAAGCAAACCAAGCTCCAGCTTGTCGCGGCGGGCATCGATGCGGATGCCGGGCCGCACCTCACCGCCATAGAGAGTCGGCCCGATATCGTCGCCACCGCCCACAAGAAGCCCATCGAGCGAACTTGCCGGCACCGGGTCGTCGGCGGTGATCCGGACCGCTTTGCCGCCCGCGCGCCAGACCGCGAAGCGGTTGAACCACCACATCATCCGCCCATGCGTGGCGGATGCGGTCACGCCGATGATCGGGCGGCGGCTAATTGCCAGGCCCCCAGGACTTGAGTTTGGTCATCAGCTTGTGACGCAAGCCCATCGCCTCGGCGCGCCGGGCGGCGGCCCGGTCCCTGAGCGCCTTCGGATCTTCGGCAAGTTTTTCGACCCACAGCCACCGGCTCCATTCGGTCAGCACACCCCAGTCGGGGTCGGCGATCCGGCAATTCGGCAGGCGGTAGTGAAACGTGGGCCGCGACTTGATCAATGGATCGTCGAGCTTCGCCCTGACCCGCGCGTCGTCGAGAAATGCAAACAGCGGCAACATGTCGAGTTCCCGGTTTCGCGTGTCATTGTGCGCGAGGTAGTCGTCGATCAACGTATCGAGATCGGGCGCGTATTTAGGATCGAGCACGAGTCGCACGTATGGATCCGGAAACTGGTCGACATAGGGCAGGATACGGCGCGTGAAATCGACCCCGATCGCCGTGTGCAGGTCCGGAGAAATCGCGATGTAGGCTTGGAGATACCGCAGAATCGTCGTGGCATCGAGGGCCGGCAGTTCAGGGTTCAGCTGCAATCCGAAGGCATAGAGGACACTCTGATCTGTACCGCGGGCGCCGGCGATACGCAGCCGCCCGACGAGGTCGTCGAGCGCGCCGAGGTCTTGCCAGTCCATCGGCGGCCCAACAACTTCGACCGGCACGACAACCTGGCTGAGGTCGCCGAATGTCTCGCGCAGCATTGCCTCTGCTTCCTGCAGCTTGCCTGGCGGAATATCTTCGGCGTCCGCCGTTGCCTCAACATGTGCATATTGCATGTCGAGTTCGACGCCAAAGTCGCCGAACCGGGTATCGACGATGCTGTAACGGTGCGGATTGACCGTGACGATGTTGCCGCCGTAGAGTTTCTGAACGAGGGTGGCGGAACTTCGCGCATCGACGCCAATGTATTCGATCTCGACACCCACCCTGCGCATGTCGCCGGCGGCGGTTCTCATGATGGGTGGAGTTTCGGGGGTCGCCGCCATTGTGTCCGGGCACTCTACTTGCTGTCCTGTCGCGGTGCCATTGCCGGTGTTAAGCCGGCCCGGAGCGCTGCTTGCCGAACAGCTGGTGCCAGTTCGCCTCCAGGACCACCGCCGCGCAGATAACGACAATCGCGATGATGACCGTCGGCGACAGTGTCGTTCCAAGAAAGACGACCGCGAGCGTCGCGGCGATGACGGGCTTCAGAAAGAACAGATAGCTGCCCCGCGTAATATCGGGGACGGCGGCAAGCCCGCCGATCCAGAGGAACTGGGTGATTGTCGTGTTGAAGATCGCGAGAACGGCGATGGCCCAGGCTTCTCCCGGGGGCCGGTCAAAAAGCGTGGCCGGATTGACCCATTTTCCCCAGGCGATCCCGACCAGTGCCCAGAGCGCAACGGAGCCAATGGTCAGTGTCAGCGCAGTGATCCGGAGCGCCCCGTACTCGGCAATGATCGGGCGCATGTTGACCATGTAGATCGCAAACAGCATGGCGCAGAGCAGCGCCAGAAAAATGCCGAACATCTGCCCGCCGGAGCCTGCAAGTTCGTTCAGCGCGCCGCCGGTGACGATTACCGCGACGCCGATCACGGCCGCGATTCCGCTGACCCACTTGGCGGTTGAAATTGGCTGGCGGTTGATCCGGAGATTCACCAGTGCCACGAATATCGGGATCGTCGTCACGACGGTTGCGACCTGCGGGACGGTTGCGAAATCGAGCGACCAGTGGAATGCGAGATACGCCCCCGTGACGCCGATCAGCGAGAACAGCACGATGCGGACGCCGTGCTCCCGCAGGGGCGCGATGAGATTACGGGTCTCGCGAAACATCAGCGCGAAAACGAGCAGTCCCGCGCTGCCAAGCACAAAGCGCCAGACGGAGGTTTCCGGGCCG
This sequence comes from Alphaproteobacteria bacterium, assembly GCA_021776755.1. Taxonomy (GTDB): domain Bacteria; phylum Pseudomonadota; class Alphaproteobacteria; order JAJFFI01; family JAJFFI01; genus JAJFFI01. Next base: position 3,442 of record JAJFFI010000070.1, read on the forward strand.
GCCAGCCCCGTTAGCACCGAGACGAACTCGCTCGAGGCGTGTCCGATCACGCCGACGAACACCGCCGCATAGGCAAGCGCCGGATTGCGATGCCAGAGTGAACCCGGCGGCGCGGCGTCTCCGTCGGTCACGTCAGAGACCTCTTGCGAATTCGATCAGGGCGGCGGCAAAAGCATCCGGCCGCTCGGCGGGGATCATGTGCCCGGCATCGGGAAACGCGACAGCCCGGGGATCGGGCAGCCTCGCGGTCAGTTTCTCGACGTCGGCGGCGTTATAGAACACACGGTCCTGCAGGCCGGTCATCACGAGCACCGGCAGATCGATGTCTTCGTATGGCACGTCCCAGTT
>JAJFFI010000008.1 GCA_021776755.1 Alphaproteobacteria bacterium
CGATACCTTGTTTTAGCCACGGGCCCTTAAGAAGTCGCTTACGGCTGACCCGCTACTTTCATCTCGTTTGTGGGCCCGTTCCCGGTGCACTGCCTGAATAGGCCGGTGTTCTGGCCGAATCGTGGCGGAGGTGCACAAGCGCGCGAGTCCCCAATACTGCACCTAATCAAGTCGAAAAACGTAAAAAAATAGCTAATAAATGAACTTTACTTGACGAAAGGCGGAAAATTCCTAGTCATTACCTGATTATATGCAGACATTCTCAATGATTATGCCAGTAAGGCGACGCTAAATAAGGGTGTCCCATGAGACGCAAGACGCGGTTTCTTACGAGTGTTGCTGCTGTATCGGTGGCCTGGGCGCTTTCCGGCGCGGCCGTCGACGCGGCCACGCTCGAAGAGGCGGTCCGCACCACGGTGACGACCAATCCCGAAATCGGCGCGATCCGGAACAACCGGAAAGCGATCGACCAAGAGCTGCGCGCGGCACGCGGGCAGTACTTCCCGTCGGTCGATCTGCGCGGCGCCTTCGGACACGAGTTCTCGAACAATCCGGCGACCCGCAACCGTCCCGGCCGTGAGGACGGTGAAGACGGCTGGGTCAACATGAACCGGTACGAGGCGAACGCGACCCTCACCCAGGTTCTGTTCGACGGTTTCAAGATCGACAGCGACGTCGAGCGGAACATCGCCCGGGTCGAAAGCGCGAAATTCCGCGTCTTCGATACCGCCGAAGCGGTCGGGCTCCGCGCGGTCGAGTCCTATCTCGAAGTGCTGCGGGCCGGCGAGGTGGTTACGATCGCCGAGCAGAACGTCCGCACCCACGAAGACACGCTCCGCCGGGTCGCGGCGCGCTCGAAGGCGGGACGCGGTCCGCTCTCGGATGTCGATCAGGCCCGCGCGCGGCTCGCGTCCGCCAAGGTGGTGCTCGCCGACACCCGCGGCCGCTTTCAGGACTCGGTCGCCAACTACATCGCGGTCGTTGGCAATGCGCCCGAGGATCTGCAGCCGGTCGTGGCGCCCGAGCTCGAGCTGCCCTCCAATCTGGAGGAAGCGGTTTCGCTCGCGATTGCCAATTCGCCGGCCATCGCCATCCGGAAAGCCGATCTCGGGGCCGCCGAAAGCCGCATCAAGACCGCGCAGTCCGAGTTCTATCCCAAGGTCAACCTGGAAGTGCAGGGCAACTGGAACCGCAACATCGACGGCGTGCGCGGCGTCAACAAGGACCTGCAGGGCCTTGTGGTCGGCACCTGGAACGTGTTCCGCGGCGGGATTGACGTCGCCCGCACCCAGGAAGCCCGCGAGCGCGTCGCCCAGGCCCGCGACGACCTCGACTTGATCCGCCGCGAAACCGAACAGGAAGTACGGCTGTCCTGGAACGCGCTGAACGCCGCCCGCGAACGCCGCGTCGCCGTCTCCGAACAGCTCGCCGCCAACAAAAAGGTGCGCGACGCCTACTTCCAGCAGTTCGAACTCGGCCAGCGGACGCTGCTCGATCTGCTCGATATCGATAACGAGCTTTTCAATTCCCAGACCGCGCTGGTGACCGAGAATTTCACCGTTGCCTTCGGCGTCTACCGGGTGCTCGGCACCATGGGCATGATGCTGCGCACGATGGGTATTGAACTGCCGAAGGAAGCCAAGACGCCGCCCAGGGCCAGCGTCTTCGACTAACCGGACCTCTGCGTTTCGCACCCACCACTGCAACCTGTCGAAACGCAATACGCCGGCCGCTCCTCCCTGTTGAACAGGGTTGGGACGGCCGGCTTTTTTTGTCCGGAGTCCGGTGAAACAAGTTCCGGAACGCCCAGTTTTTGGCCATTACATACCCAGTTATGGGAGTTTCTCGCGTTACTTGCGGGAGTGGCGAAGTGCGCCTGTATTCGCGGCGCGTTTCTTGCCCGGGTATTTCAGGATATCTTGCTAGGCCATTGGGCGTTAACGATTTTCTGGCCTCACCCAAAATCCAGAAATCGCGGGTTTACCGGCGAGCCGGGCCATCATTTCGCCTAAAAGAAATTCGAAGGATAGTTAACGGCAAACGGGGGGACTCCGCGCTGTTAATGATCGTTAACCTTATCCAAGCATAGATGTAGTAGTTAACCTTTTGTTTATCCATAAATCTTGGGTATTCAAGATTAAGGTTAAGGACTCGCAATCACTGCTCTTGTTAATCATTTCATTATTTTTTTCGGATAGTTTTCGAAAGTGCTTGAAGTTAACTATCTTTATTGCGAGCCTTTTGTTTGCAGTGGTGTGTTAGATACGGAGAAGTGTGATGGCAGTTCCAACGGACCGGCCGCCGCAGGATACGGCGTCCGAGAATAACGAGTCCGTCAACATCACCGAAGAGTTTTCGGGATTTACCGGTGTGTCCGGGACCGAAGGGGGCGCCCACAGCGGTGAGGGGAGTACCGCCTCACAGTCTGGCGTACCGTCGGCCGATGCCGCTGCCACAGGCGCGAGCATCGGCAACGGCATTGGTGGCGTCCCGTTCGAGCAGCTCGAGCCCCAGGCCGGTGCGGCCTGCCCGCCGGCGGCTGGTGAGAACGCCAAGACCGTCGCCAAGCCCGCGCCGGGCCAGCGCGTGGTCGAACAGATCACGCCGGGCCAGCCCGTTCAGCTCGACTTCAATCCGGGCGATCTCCAGAGCAAGGAATTTGTCGGCGACGACCTGGTGCTGACCTTCTCGGACGGCGGCATCGTTGTCCTCCAGGGTTTCATCTCGGCTGTTGGCCAGAACCCGCAGGCGACCCCCGTCGTCTACGAAAACTGCTCGATTGTGAAGATCGAAACCGCAGCCGGTCAGCCCAAGCCGCCGAAACTCGAGCCTGCCGCCGGTCCGGCCCCGCTCGCCGATGATGGCGCCAACGCGTTCGCCGCGTTCGATGGCGGTGGCCTTGGCCCGGGCATCGGCCATGCCGGTCCGCTCGGGAACGAGGAGCCGGCGTTCGGTCTCCCGTTTGAAATCCGCGAGCCGTTTGATTTCCCGCGCGGTGGCCCTCCAGGCGGCGGCCCCGGCGGCCTGTCCGGTCTCGGCAATGCGCTCGTGCGCGAGCTCGCTCTGCCGTTCGGCACCAATCCGCCGCTGCCCGATGAAAATGCGGCCGGCGTGCTTGGCGTCAACTTCGGCGCCGACGGCCCACGGGCGGTCGATCCGGTCACCTTCCAGGATCCGAATGGCATCGGCAACCTGACGATCACCGACTCCGCCGGCAATCCGATCCCGCAATTGTTCAGCGGCAATCTGCCAGTCGTCTTCCGGCTGGCCAGCCCGACCCAGATCGTGGCCGAGACGGCGCCGAATGCGGCAGACGTCATGGTCATCAACCTGACGAATGCACCTCCGGGTGCGTTCACGGTCAATCTGCTGAAGCAGGTCAATCATCCCGACGGGACGATGACCGACCTTGCTGACGTCTTCAATCTCGATTTCGATATCAACGTTTTCGATGCCGACGGCGACCAGGCCGAGGGCTCGTTCAAGGTCGTCGTTGCCGATGATGCGCCGCTGGTTGCGGGCGCGGTCGACTTCGTGACCGAGCAGGGCCTGGTGCCCAACGGCACGCAGGCCGGCAACGCGGCCTTCCCGACCTCGGTGACCGGGTCTGCCGGCATCAACTTCGGCGCCGACGGCCCGCGCCAGGGCATCCCGGCGGTCGAGGTCAACGGCTTTACTTTCACCGACCCGGAGACCGGCGCCGTTATCGACCCGGCCACGCTCACCTCGGGCGGCCAGAACCTGCTTTTCGCCAGTGTCGGCACCAACCTGGTTGCGACCACGACCGGCGGCGATCCGGTGTTCACCTTCTCTATCGGCAACGCCGGCAACTACACCTTTACGCTGCAGCGCCAGCTCGACCATCCGGACATCGGCCAGATCGGCGCCGACGATCCGATCCGGTTTACCGCCAACATCTCGGCCCATGACTTCGACGGCGACTCGACCGCCAGCACAGTCGCGATCGAC